>JBOGJF010000793.1:0-8057 GCA_050747785.1 Vicinamibacteria bacterium | reverse complement strand
CCCCGACCCCTCCCATTCCTCCCCCCACGGCCAAAGACGCGTTGGGCGAGCGGTCGCAGGGCGAGGCGCCACCAGGCCGGCCGCGCCCAGGAGCTCAGGAACTCACGGAAGTCGCCGCGTCCCGCCCGCCGCACGAAGAATCGCAACCCGTGGCGGCCGAGTGCTTCGTAAAGAAGTCGGCTCGTTACGCTCGCACGCATCGTGGCGCCGAAGCGCTCCGTCCATAGACGATCGAAGTGAACTCCCTCGACGATGCTGCGCGCCGCCAGGTGGCCGGAGGCGACGGCGTAGCGAATGCCGAGACCGAACAAATAGTCCTGAAATCCTCCCGCCTCGCCGGCGAAACGGGCGTTACCCTGCACGGAGCTGTCGTGAAGAAAGAAGTTCATGTAGGAGTATCCCGGACGCGGGGAGTCGATATCGAAGGAGCCCATCGACTGGAATCTCTCGACGGTTCTCTCGAAATGTCTCTCGAGTCGCCCATACTCCTTGAGAAGCGCGAGCCCCAACGTACCCCAACCGCCCAGGGCGAAGAAGTACGCGTAGCCTCCAGGTGCGAGCTCGGGATCGAAGATGACCTCGATGCGATCCGCGCTTCCGGTGCGGAAGGCGATCTCCTTGGCGATCCCATCGGCCGGCCCTGGCCCGGTGGCGACGATGTCCGCATCCTCCGGAGCAAGTTTCTTCCCGAAGTGGATCGCCGCCCCCAAACGCCTAGCCTGCGCCTCGAGGCCGCGATCAAGAGTCCCGTCCTCGGTGCCGCGGCGAAGAAAGTACCCGTAAGGCCGCTCACTGGAAACGGAGGAGACCCTTCCCCGATCGTCGAATAGCCGGGCCCAATGAGCCGGGCGCAGCTCGAAGTTCACGTCGATTCCCATCTGGACGAGCTCGTCGCGCGCGTCCTCTTCCCGGCTGTAGCTCTCGAGGACCTGATACTCGCCGATGAAACGGGCACCCACGTCCTCCCTTCGCTCGAAGACCTCCACCGGCACGCCCGAGCGCCGCAGATGAATCGCCGCCGCGAGCCCAGCCGGTCCCGCGCCGGCGATCACGATCGGCTTCATGGCAGGAGGAGTCTGGATAGTGTCGACTCCCAGTTGATCCCGCGAAACGATTCCTCCGCGATTTTACCCATTCTCGTTGCCAGATCTCGGTTGACGGCGAGAACGTCGATCTGCCGCGCGATGAAATGCGGATCGGGGAGCAACACGTAGCCCGACCTTCCATTCACCACGAGCTCCGCAGGCCCGCCGCTGTCCACACAGGTAATGACTGGTTTCTTGGACTGAGCCGCCTCCAAGGTGACGAACCCGAAGTCTTCCATGAACGGTGCAAAGAAGACGGCTCGACAGCGCGCGTAGTGACTGAGGAGCGTCTCCTCATCGACCCACCCGAGAAATTGCACACGCTCCGAGATACCGAGCTCGCCGGCGAGCCGGCGGAGATGCTCTTCCTCTTCACCGGTGCCGGCGACGACGACACGCACATCCTGGGACTTGACGTGTTTCATCGCCTGCAGCAAGAGGCTCACGCGCTTCAAAGGATGGAGACGGGAAACCGTGAAGATGACGTTGTCGTAGGACTCGGTGCGATAGGCGCGCCGCGGAGCCGGCGGATACAAGACTTCGCTGGGGATCTTTCCCCACTTAATCAGGCGCTCCTGGACCGTCTTCGATTGAGCGAACAGGCGAGTGACGTTGCGCGTAAGGAGATACTTATCCAGGCGATGCATCATCCAACGGCGCGGCCGCTCCTTGACCAGGCTCTTCCGGGAAAGCTGTGCCGTGAAGCGCGGCCAGAGATCGTAGTACTCGCGCATTCGATGATTGAGCCAGCAAACGTGGCGCGGGTGCCGGACGGCGTAAGACGGATAACGCAGCGAGATCACCTGATCGATGGGAACGCCGTCTCCCGACTCGGAGACATCCGTCAGCCAATTCGCGAGGTACGCGGAGAATTGCCGGCCGAAACGGTTCTGCGGGGTGCGGATGACCTCGACCCGGAATCCATGCCGCTCGAGCTCACCGGCGAGGCTCGTGGCAATGACGCGGTGCCCTCCGTCCACGAAGGGAACGTCCGACGTGATGACCGCCACGCGGACCTTCTCCGACCGGAGACTCTTTTCAGCGGTCGCTTTCGACGAGGCCAGACCGCTCGAGGTCGCCATGCCTGCCATTTCCCTTTCCGCTCCCGGATTCACTGGCGGTGAACCCTTCAAGCGCGTAGATGACCCCACCGGGGAGGTTCCCGATGACGCCCAGAGCGAGAATCAGGACGGACAGCACGAAGGCTCCGTCCGGATCCATCCCCACACTCCCGAAGAGTGCCACATACGCGAGATTGGTCGTTCCCAACCCGCTCACCGAGATGGGCAGCATCGTGACCAACAGGATGAGTGGGACGAAGCAAAAGAAGTAGACCAGTGGCGATCCGAGCGCCATCGCTTCGGAAAGAAGATAGGCCTGCAGGACGCGCAGGATCTGGACGCCCACCGACATCAAGAGAACCAGAGCCAGCAGACCCGGTTGGCGGCGGTAGCGCTCCATCGCGGCGATCGCCCGCCGCGTCGAGGCGCGCCACGCCGGCTCTGCCGACTCGCCCGCCCTCCCGAACCAAGCCAAGACCCACCGATGTACGGATCGCGAGAGCAGCAACGCCAGACCGACCATCGCGGCCACGGAAAGAGCCAGGACCGTCGCGAGGAGAGCTCGATGCGGGTAGATACGATAGAAAACGATGAGCGCGGCCAGACCGGTCAGCAACATCGACAGCATTCCCATGATCCGATCCATCACGACGGACGCAATCGACTCCACGCCCTTGGCGGAGAGACGAGAGAAAGACGCCGCGCGGATGGCCTCGCCTCCAATCCCGGTCGGGAGGAAGCTTCCGAAGAACGTGCTCAGGAAAAAGATCTTCACGACGCGAGCGCGGGGTACGACGATCCCCAGTCCCTCGAGTAAGACAATCCAACGGACCGCCATGAGACCGCGATCCATGACCACCGTCACGAGCGTGAAGGCCACCAGCAACCAGTCGGCTCGGGAAAGGAATCGAGACATGTTGCTCACGTCGAGCCGCGAAAACAGGAACCCGACGAGCGCGACACTCACGCCCACGCGAACGATCCACCAAAGAGAGCGACGGCTCTGCATCATGGACGGGCCTCTCATCCTAGCGGGGCGGAGCCAACGCTCCGGCGGTAGAGCTTTCCCGCACGGTACCGCGGCTTGCCCCCGCCGGATCCTCGTCGAGAAAATCGAAGTCGCGCTGGTAGTCCCATCGCGGACGTCCCCAGCCAAAGCGGTAGCGCTCGACCAGGACCTCGTAGAGCCGAGACATCTTGTTCACGAAACCCTGGATGTCGAATCGACGCGAAGCCTCTCGGGCGGCACCGGACAGGCGTCGCGCAAGCGACGGGTCGTCCAGCATCCTTACCATCGCATGCGCCAAAGCCTTTGGGTCGCGGGGTGGCACGACGAGAGAGTTGACGTCGCCCTGCAACACGTCCCGCAGGCCATCCACATCGGTAGACACGATGGGCTTGGCCATCGCCATCGCCTCGAACACCGTGAGGGGGGTGCCCTCCCAGAGCGACGGAAACACAGCCACGTCGAAGCTCGCAAACGCGGCGGCGACATCTTTCTGGAAGCCGGTGAAGACGATCTGGTCCTCGATCCCCAGGCGCCTCGCCTGCGCCTCGAGATCCGGTTGCAACGGCCCCTCTCCCACGACGACGAAGCGGAGCTCGGGACGATCTCTCGCCAGCAAGGCCGCCGCCTCGACGAGATAGCGATTCCCTTTGGATTCGTGAAGGCGGGTGACCGTTCCCACGACCCGGAGACCGGGGCCGCGGAGGCCGAGCTTCTCCTGTGCCTCTCGCGCCCTTTCGGCGCTCCACGGTTGGAAATCTTCGAGGGGAGCGCCCAGGTAAACCACCTTGACTCGCTCGGGGGATAGCTTTCGAGCTTCCACGCAGAACCGTCGCGTGCTCTCCGAAACCGCGATCGCGAGATCCGTGAACGGGTCGAAGAGCTTGTCGGGAACCTTCTGGAACCAGGGCGTATCGGTCAGGTTCGCGTGCTCGTGGAGGAGGTTGGGTATGCGCAGCCAAATCGCCGCCGCTCTGCCGAACGTCGTCGCTCCATAGCCATGAGTCTGGATCACGTCGATTCGCAACTCCTTCAAGAGACGAACCAACGCGGGCAACGTCGAGGGATCGAAGCGCGGCTTCTCCAGATAGTGGACGGGAAAGCCGAACTGCTCGAGGGTCTCCTCCGAGAGATCCTTTTTGCGAAGGCTCAGCAACGACACTCGGAATCGCTCCGGATCGAATCGGGGGATCATCCAGCTAAAGAGACGCTTCACGCCGTGCATCCGCGATCCTTCCCAACCAAGATGATCGCAGATCTGCAACACGTTGATGGGAGGCACTCAGAACTCCCTGATCAAAACGGTACCGCCGAGCGCATTTCGATTTCTACGGGCTCGGTGCTTGACGCGGCACGGCTTTCTCGGGCTCCGCGGTGCGTGAGAGGAAATCGAGAGCCCGACGCGTCTTCTCCAAATAACGCTCATAGGTGTATCGCTCCTCGGCCCGGCGGCGCGCATGGTCGGCGAGGGACCCGGCCCGCTGCGGGTCACGGATCAACGTCAAGATGCCCCGTCCGAAGGCCTCGGGCTCCGCCGCGGTCAGCTCGGCAATCTCGTCGTCGAGCACCTGAGTATGCGTCAGCAGCCGCGTCGCAACGATGGGTTTCCCGGCCCGTAGATAGGAATAGATCTTGAGCGGTGTGTTGTAGCCGCGAGAGCGGGGCGAAACGAGAATATCGGTGGCCGCGAGATACGTGGGCATCTCGGCGGGGGGGCGTTGCCCGGCGAACACCACCTTGCTTTCGAGCTGCTTCTCGCGAACCGCCTCCTGAGCTCGGCGAATCTGATCCGCGTTCCCCCCGACCATGAGCAAGCGCACCCGGTCATCCTGCCCGATCACCCAGCGGACCGCGTCGAGCAGTAACTCGATCCCCTGGTAGGCCTCGAAGGTGCCCGTATAGCCGATCACGACGAAGCCCTCGAGGCCGTGCGACTTCCTGAGCGCGGCGATTTCATCCTCACGCACACTCTCGGTCGCCTCGGCCAAAGGGGAGTTCTCGATCAGGAAACACGGCCGCTCCGCATCGACCTTGGCGACGACCTCCTCGAGGTACGGGCAGATGACAATCACCGCCGCCGAGCCGCGAATCGCCCAACGCTCGGAAAGCGCGAACAGTCGCCGCAGGAGTGCCGAGTGGCTGAATCGGAAGTTACCGAGCTGCTCGGGGAGGGACGAGTGCATGTCGTACACCGTGGGAACACCGAAGAGGCGCGATAGCAGAACTCCCATTAGCCCCGCCTCCTCGTGACAATCGAGCAGATCGTATCGTTCGGACATCAGCCGCCTCACCGAGGAGGCAAATACCATCCCGTCGAGCGGGATCTTGGTCAGCGAGGGCCCGATCGGGACGTCGCGCACTCCCGGCAGGGCGGGCGTGCGAAAGATGCGCAGCCCCGGGATCGAAACGTCCTCGCCAATCGGGTAGGTGACCATATCGACTTCGTGTCCGAGCTCGGTCAGCGCGCGAGCGCGGTAGTATTCGCTGAATGGCGTGCCCCGGGGCTGAAAGAAGGGCTCCGGTGCAATCATCAGAATACGCATCGGTCTCCGGGCGGGTCGCCTGTCTGCTTATCTCCTTGAACAGTCGAGACTAAGTCCAATCACGGATTATAGGCTCGGGCTCGAAGATGGGTCAATGCCGGCCGCCGGCACGGGATTCGAAGAATCGCTCGATTGGACGGGTCCAGGCTCGACGGTTGACGGCAGCGCCCGCTCGCATTAGCATCGACCCCCGGGTTGGGCAACCGAACGACGCGTGCCGGTCGCCTTCCCCTTCCCTTCATCGCGCCGGGGGAAATATGGACTTGGATAGACGAGCCTTCCTCGCGGCGCTCGCCGCGGCGGGCGCCGGCGCGGCGCTTCCCGTTCGCGCCGCTACTCCGCGCATCGCCGATAGCTCGCCACTCTTCAGTGGCCTCGCGCGGCCCTCTCTCCTCTTCGACTCGTTCGGCGCCCCGGAGTTGGGTGTACTCGACGACGGCGGCCGGGGTGTCCTCAAGGGTCGCGGCCTGACGGCGGTCCACGTCGGCTTGGCGAGTCCAAGCTTCGAGGCCGCCCGGGGGGCTCTCGCGGAGTGGGAACGGCGCTTCCGTCGTCAGCCGGGGGAGCTGGTCAAGATTGTGGCTGCCGAGGACATCAACCGCTGTAGCAGCCAGGGAAGGTTAGGGATCCTCCTGGGATTCGCCAACGCCGCGTGCATCGACGACAACGTCGACAACCTGTACGCGCTCTACGCCTCCGGCGCCCGAGTCATCCAGATTACCGATGAGTCGCGCGTTCCTCCGGGAAGCGGGTTCAGCGAAGCGTCGAAGGCCGGCCTTTCCGACTTCGGCGTCGGCGCGGTAGAAACCATGAACGAGTTGGGCATGGTCGTCGATCTATCCCTCTGCGGGGAGGCGACGAGTCGGTACGGAATCCAGATTTCCCGGAAACCGCCCGCCTTCACGCACGCGTCGTGCCGAGCGCTCCACCCGCATGGGCACGCCAAGAGCGACGAGTTGCTTCGCGCCATGGCCGAGCGAGGGGGCATGATCGGCATTCATCCCGGTGACGACCGTTCTTCGGAGGAACAGCTCGATCACGTCACGCATGCCGTCAACGTCGCGGGCATCGACCACGTCGGGCTCGCTTCGTCTTCCGGCCCCTCAAGCCCGCGCTCTCGGGTCAGCTTCCTCACCCTGGCGCTAGGACTCGAGAAGCGGGGTTACCGTTCGGAAGACATCGAGAAGATATTGGGTGGGAATTGGAGTCGCTATCTCCGCGACGCGCTTTGATTCCCCTTGCATCTAGTCTTCCAGCGTTTGATTCTCCCTACCGGAAAGGAGCAGTAGCCGCACTAACCGCAGAGGCAGCTCTCCACAGGACAAGAACGCCCGGTGAAACTCTCTCACCGCGATCGGTTCTCCCTGCGCCACGAGGAAATCACGACGCAACTTCATGATTTGAAGCCGTCCCAGGCTGGCGCTCATAACGCTGGGATCGAGAGCCACCCTCCGCGCCTCTCGCTCCGCCGTGAGCGGATCCAAATCCGCTTCGTTGACGAACATGCTGGTCGCGGTGGAAAGGCTCAAGTCTCCGGCGTGGAGAGAAATCGCGGTGATCAACCTCGTCTGCTCGAGGGCCAGGTGTTGGAGCGACGCCATTTTCAGACGCGGATCGGCGCCGGCATATCCCTCGTCGAGGATCGTCGTTTCGGCATAGTGGGCCCATCCTTCCCGGTTGGCGCGTGAGATCAGAAGGCGTCGTAGGTCACTCCGTCCCGTCTGCCCGCGTCCGGTGACCAGGCGAAAGTACTTCCCGGGATAGACCTCGCGCATGGCTATCGCCTCGAGCTCGTACGGCACGGCGGGCCCCACGAGACGGCCGGTCGTTGACGCCGTCGGGGGAGCCAACAGGAACGCCGCCTCTCCGGAGGGATCGAGCGGTCCGGCCGCTTCGAGGCGGGCAAGCACGTGTGGGGAAACGAATCGAGATAGTTTCACCGCGGGAATGGGGGCTTCGGAGACGGACTCCACCCTCTCGTGCTCCGACACCACCTGGCGAAGCGTTTCAAGAATCTTTTCCGTAGCGGACACGAGCTCTTCCGTTGGTTCCATCACCTCCCCCCCCAGCGGGCCCAACGGGTCTTGCGACTCGGTTGAGGTAGCCGAGAGCTCGGCCGGATTGGAGGAGTCGTCCAAAGTGACCGCCAGCTTCTTCACTCTGTCCTTCGTGTCGCTCAGCTGGCGTTCCGCGATGAGTCGAATCGTCTGAAGCGGGGTTTCCTCCATCTCTCGATAGAGCAGCTGAAGTCTCAGCTTCTCCTCGCCCCAGCGAAACGATTCCGCCCCGGCCGGTGTGATGTCGTTCTCGAGATGAGATATGAAACCCTGGATGTGCTCGCCGGCCTGACGGGCCGCCCGTT
>JBOGJF010000792.1:0-8782 GCA_050747785.1 Vicinamibacteria bacterium | reverse complement strand
ACGAGATTCGAGCGCTTTCCGATCTGCTCGCGAAGATCGCTCACGGAGTCGGCCAGCTCCCTTGCTCTCGACTTAGAGGCATCGTTAGTGGACACACCGACGTAGACCGAATGCTTCTGCTGGGTGGATGCCAGAGAAGGGACACACAAGAGGGTCGCGAGGGTGAACGTTCTGAGGAAGCGGTTCAATGCTTGAGTCCTCGTCAGTCGCGGACGCCTTCCGAGGCGCCCGAGGTAGCGCACGAAGAGCCGCCCACCACACGGCATCATACTACGACGGCGATGATGATGGCGGAGGCCATGATGTCCTCATGCCGCTATCTCGTTCTCGACGGTACGCGGCTCTCGAGCTCCAAGAACCAGTTCGTGATCACGACGAGCTCGTCGGCTTCGCGGTCTCCTCCACTGCGCACCATGATGAAGCGACCGTCCGGTGTCGTGTCGTAGTTGGAATACGTGGGGCCAGCCTCGTCGTAGGGAGCCTCGAAGAGGAACTGCGGGCGTCCCGCCACGAGGGGCGGCTCGCTTTCGATGCCGACGACCATCAACCAGTCTCCGCTTCGATAGAAAAGCTCCCGCCCGTTGCGCGACCAGACGGGTTCGGTTCCGCCATCGGCCGAGATGAGGCTCTTGCCTCCATCCGGATGCACGCGCACGTAGACTTCGTCCCGGCCCGATTCGTTGCTCACGTAGGCGATGAAACGACCGTTGGGAGAGAAGATCGCCCCGCTCTCGTCGGCGGGCGACGTCAGCAAACGCTCGGGCTGTTGGGCTCCCTGGACCCAGAGCAAGACGTCGAGGCCGGTCGATGGGTGGATCTCGGTCAGGAGAAGCTCACGTCCGTCGGGCGACCAGGAGCTCGGAAACTGTGGGTTGGAACTCGCGAGCAGACGCGTCGCCGCTCCGCTGCCATCCGACGGTTTCGAAAATACGTTGAACGGCCCGAGGCGATCCGAGCTGAACGTGATGCGACTCCCATCCGGTGTCCAGATCGCGGCGCCGTTACTCGCCTCGAAGGTGAGTCGCGTGGTCGCTTCGCGGTCCAGTTGGTAGCTCCAGACATCGGTTCTATCGCCCTCGGTTGCAGTGAAGAGCAGGCGACGCGCGTCCACCGGGGAAAGGCGCGGGAGCTGCAAGGCTCTTTGGAGCTGGACGATCGATCGGGCCGCGCCCTGCCGATCGACCGACAAGAGCGTTCCGGTTCCCCCGGGCAACTCAGGTTCTTCGGAACCGCGTGCGTAGACCATCAATCCTTCGTCGACGACATCGAACAGCGCCGCGCCGGTGCGAGCGTCGGTCATGATGTTTTCGAGGATCGTAACCGCGGGCCCACCGAGCTCGAGGCGGCCGAGATCGAAGGGAGCCGCCATCAGCGAGCCGTCTCGGGCAAAGACCAGATGACCCGACTGAACGTATCGTGCATAGGAAGCGTTTTCCACGAGCCTCTTTCGCTCCCCGCTTTCGAGAGAAAGAGCCTCGATCGCGTGCTGCCCGCCCGTCGAGCTCGTAAAGAGGAGTGTTTCTCCTCCCGGAAGGAAGCTCGGCCAGCGATGGCTTGTCTCGTCTCGGGTTGGGTCCAACTGGGTCAGCGTCTCGATCGGGTCCCCGGTGGTCGAGACGATGGACAAGCCACCCACCGTCAGCGGCGCAAACACGATCTTACCGTCCCGTCTCCAACTCGCGCCTCGGGGGCTCGGCCCATCGGCAATCGACGTAGGCCGCCCTCCGGAAAACGGCAGGACTTTGAGCTTACCCTCGGCGAAGAATCCCAACCACTCGCCGTCCGGAGACGTAAACGGCGCCTCGCCGTTCTCTGTGCCCGGAATCGGCGCGGGCTCGAGCTCTTTCAGCGAACGTTGGTAGAGCTGAGATGTGCCGCCGCGTCTCACGGCGTAGACGAGCCTGGTTCCCCCCGGAGAGAAGGAAACTGCCGGGCCGGCTTCGAACGAAACCGGCATCGTGGTCGGAAGCCCCAGGACAAAACGCTGCACCTCCCGAGACGCGGTGGGACCGGACGGTGCGAGGCCGCGGACCGCCAGGCCTAGGGCAAAGGCAACGAGCGCGGCTGGCAACGCCCAGAGCAGCGGGTTCGATCGCCGTGAGACCTGCTCGGCGCCGAACGAAGAAGCACCCGATGCCGCGGAGATCGCTTCGCCCAGCTCGATGCGCGCGTCGGCGATGTCGTGGAGTCGCTGTTCCGAATCCTTGGCCAGGCATCTCCGCACGAGCGTTCGGATCCGAGGCGGTGTCGTTGGCGGAAAGGCATTCCAATCGGGCTCGCTTCCCAGGACCGCGGCCATGACATCCGAAGCCGTCTCGCGGTGAAAGGGGTGCTGTTTCGTCAGCGCCTCGTAGAAACAACAACCGAAGGACCAGATGTCCGTTCGACGGTCGACGGTCTGCCCGCGGACCTGCTCAGGGCTCATGTAGGCGGGCGTCCCCATGACCACCCCGTGACTCGTTGCCTTGAACGCGGCGGTAGCGGTCTTGGCGGTGGGCGTCGGCTCGGCAGCCGCGAAGGCCTTGGCGAGGCCGAAGTCCAACACCTTGACTCTCTGCTCTGGCGTGATCTGGATGTTCTCCGGCTTGAGATCGCGGTGAACGATCCCCTGTCCGTGCGCTGCTTCCAAAGCCTGCGCGATTTGAAAGAAGACATTGAAAGACTGACGGGGAGCCAGTGGGCCGGCCTCCATGCGCTCTCCCAGCGTTTCACCGGGGACGAGCTCCATGACCAGGTACGTGACGTGGTCGGATCGCTCGAGACCGTAGATGGCGCCAATATTGGGATGGTTCAGTGAGGCCAGAATCTGTGCCTCGCGCTCGAAGCGGGCAAGCCGCTCTGGATCCCGTGCGAACTCCTCGGGCAGAACCTTCAGTGCCACGTCCCGGCGCAGGTTCGTGTCCCTGGCTCGATAGACTTCCCCCATTCCACCCGAGCCTAGGGGAGAGATGACCTCGTAGCCGCCGAGACGACTGTGGGCCGGAAGGGCCATTAACCGAATCTTAACCTACGGGGCCCCGGCTAACACCAAGCGGGGCGTGGGCCGAGCCTCGTTCATCCCTCGGAAGTCGCCGAGAGCAGGGCGGGCTCCGGTGTAGAATCCCAGCGTGCGAATTGCGGCGGGTGCCGGTCTTCTTGCGACTGTGTTTGTTGCCGCGTCTTTCCCTTCTACCCAGGAGCCTCCTTCGCGAGTCATTCTGTTCGTCTGGGACGGCGCGGCTCAGTGGGTTGCGACGCGGTTGCTGGAGGAGGGGGGTCTTCCGAACCTGCAGCGCATCGTTCGCGAGGGAGCCTGGTCGGATGGGATGATCACGAGCTTCCCGACCAAGACGGCGGCCGCGCACGCCGTCTTCTGGACGGGAGTCTACGGGTATGCCAGCGGTATCACGGCGAACTCCGTGCTCCTTTCACCACCCGCCGATCACACGCTGCTCGAATGGGAATCCGGTTACTTCTCCCACCCACTGCGCGTCGAGCCCATCTGGGTTAGGACGGCGCGCGCGGGCCTGATGACGTACACGTTTCATGCCTCGCAGTCCTATCCGTTCGAAAAGAGCCTGGAGCCATTGAGCCCGGAGGAGCGGAGAAATCTTCGCATGCTGTATGGGTACTCCGGTCTTCGCGTGACGCCGGACGTCATGACCGAAGAACGGGTGCCCCCGTCACCGGCGGTGAGCTGGGGCATTCCTGAGGCGACCGGGCCCGAGGCTAGAGAGATCACCTTTCGGGTGGGCGACCAGCTCTTCTGGGGAGTGTTCTTCGACGATCCTTTCGATCCCGCCATCGGTTGCGACACGCTCGGGGTCGTCGAGGACAAGCTCGACACGGAGTTTGAGGCGCGCGTCAAACCCGGGGAGGCCGCGTCGTTCTCGGCGCCCATCTCGACGACGTTGCAAGGGGAAGAGCTCTGGTTCGCGCTGCGTCTTTTCGATCTGGATGCAACCGCATCGCGCTTCGTGATGTACCGCTCGAGCGCGGAGGCCGTCCAGGCCTCTTCAGAAGACTTCCCCGGCTTGGGCGAGACCGACATCGAGGCCTTTGCGGGAAACGCCGGTGCGGCGTTCTACGAGACCCAGCGGTTCGGACCGACACTCATGGCCGGCGGCGACGGAACGGCCGAGAAGCGCTTCATCGAGACCGAAGCGCATTTGCAGGACCAAATCCGTCGGCAGGTGGAGCGTGTTCTGCGCGAACGGGACTATCGATTGCTCGCCATGTACTCGCCGGTCACGGACGACGTGTCGCACTCGCTGGTGGGCTATGTCGATCCCGAGATGCCCCGTTTCGATGGGGTATTGGCCGCGAAGGTCTGGCCGACGCTCGCGGCGTCGTTCGAGCTTCAAGACCGGTTGCTGGGGCAGGTGATGGAGCACGCGGCCCGGGACGGCGCGCACGTGATCGTCGTGGCCGATCACGGGATGGCGGGTACCGATCGATTCCTCAACGTCAACGTCGCGCTTGCCCATGCCGGCCTGCTGGAGCTCAACGCGGACGGTGCCATCGATCTTTCCCGGACCCGGGCGCTGGCCCCGCCGCTCGGGGATGGGTCGGTGGCGGTGAACTCCGTCGAGCATAAGGGGGGCATCGTGCCGGTGGCCGAAAAGCGGGCGGTGCTCGCCGAGGTTCGGCGGGTCCTGGAACAAATCCATGATCCGGAGAGCGGCGAGCCAGTCGTCACCGCCTTCTTCGATCCTTCGACCGAAGGGCTCCTGCAACCTGGTGGGAGCAGCACCGGCGATCTGTTCATGGACCTGGCTCGGGGTTACCACTTCTCCGATCGTATCGACACCGACGACGTGGTCTCTTTCACGACTCCCACCGGCAACCATATCTTCGTCCCCACCCGCCGAGACATGCTGGCGATCTGCGCCGGATGGGGTTCGCGCGTTCCTCCAGGCACGAGATGGTCCCGGGTCCGCGCGATCGACATCGCCCCCACTCTGCTCGATGTGCTGGGCTTGCCGAAGCCGCCCGAGCTGCCCGGGAGAAGCCTCATCCCGGAAGATACGATCGTCCATTGAGTCCACTCCCGAACCCTTCATCCCGACCCTGCTCCTAGAATCGGCAGAGAGGGGAGACCCGTTCCGTCGGCGAGCAACAAACCGAGCCCTTATTGCTTCGTGGGTAGGTTGATCTTGAAGGTCGTGCCCTTGCCGAGCTCGCTCTGGACCTTGATGTCACCCCCGTGGCGCTGAACGATGGCATAGCTATTGGCCAAGCTGGCCCGCATGCGTACCTGGGGGCCCTTGTGGCTGAAGCCGATATCGAAGATCCGGTCCAGAGCTTCGGGGGGTATCCCCTTGCCGGTATCGGAGGTCGTCACGGAAACGGTGCCGTTGTGTGCCGTCGTGGTAATGGTGATCGTGCCTTTCCCCTCGATCGCTTCCGACGCATTGAGAAGGAGGGTCATGAACACCTGGTTCAATTGATTGGGGTAGCATTCGATTTTCGGAAGCTGCCCGAAGTTCTTGACGATCTCGATTCGATCCTCCCACTGCGGGGCGATCAACCCGAGTGTGCTCTCCAAACCTTCGTGCAAGTCGACAAGCTTGAACTCCGCTTCGTCGAGGCCAGCAAAGTTCCTGAGCCGTTGGACGAGCTCCGCGATTCGCCCCGACGCTTTTTCCGAGGTATGGCTGTTCTCGCGCATAGTCTCCAGGGATCGGCGCACGTCGCGATTGCCACGGAGCTCCTCCAGTGAGCGGCTCTTTTCGATCGCTCTCATGATCTTCTCGACGGCCCGCTGCATGACCTGGGTGCCGCTCTTGATCGCGCCGACCGGACTATTCACCTCGTGGGCGACGCCGGCAACGAGATGGCCGAGAGCGACCATCTTCTCGGACTGGATGAGCTGTGCCTGCGCCTCCTTGAGCCGCTGAAGCGCGTCGGCGAGCTCGATGTTCCGCAGGCGATGAATCTCGGCCTCTTTTTCGGATTTTTCGACCTCGAAGCGGATCTGGAGATTCTTGAGGCGCGTGGTGCTCTCGTCGCTGAAGACCAAGTCCTTGATGCGGTGAAACTGCCGTTCGTGCTCGAGCGACCTTGCGTAGTTGCCGGCCAGCTCGTAAGCCTCCGAGAGCGCCTCGTGGGTCTGGTAGATCTTGGGCTTGGCATTGAGCCTTTCGGCGAGGGGGAGCGCCTGGGTCAGAAACTCGAGCGCCTTCTGGGGTTCCTTCTTCTGGTTGTAGAGCCGGCCGAGGTTGATGAGGCTCGTGACCTCGGCTTGCCTCGTTCCCAGGGCGCGACGGATTTCGAGCGCCTTCGTGTGGTACTTGAGCGATTGGGCAAGCTTTCCCTGAGCCTGGTAGATGGCGCCGATGTCGTTGAACGCTCGGGAGACATTCATCGTGTTGTCCAACTTCTCGTAGAGCTCGAGGGCTTGCGAGTGGATCTTGAGCGCCTTCGCCAAGTCCCCTTGGCGTTGGTAGACGGTGCCGATACCGGTGAGAGCCCGACCCACGCCGTTCTCGTCATCGAGCTCCGCGAAGAGCTTGAGGCTCTTCTTATGGAAGTCGAGCGCTTTCTCCAGATCGCCAAGATTCTCGTAGACGCCACCGATGGATGTGACGACCCAGGCTTCTCTTTGGGGCCTCTCGAGCCTGCGAAAGAGATCGAGAGCTTCGTGCATCGATTGGAGCGCTTGCTCGTAGTCGCCCAATGACCATCGAACCATGCCGATTCCAAAAAGCGCGTTGGCCTCTCCTTCTTTCTCGCCGATCTCCCGGAACGATTCGAGGGCTTCGGTTGCTTTGGCCAGGGCGTTCTCTTGATCGGCATGGTAATAGAAGCCGAAGGCGTCGTTCAGGGTGCTGAAGGCGATGCCCTTCGGATAAGAGAGCTCGAGGGAGAGTGCCTTGGCCTCGGCGTTCAGCCGGCTCGCTCGGTCGATGTCGACATAACCGATCTCCCAAACGAGCTCATTGAGGAGGTCGATCCGTTCGCGAGTCGAGGTCTCGCCCTTGGGCAGAGAAGCGAGCTTTGTCTCTAACTCTTGTACCAGGCTCATGGTTAGAACGTCCGGGACCGCGCCTCCCGAGAATGTTAGTCCGGGGCGCCCCGCCCGGCAAGCTGTGCCCGCCCCGAAGGGCACGTCCCATCGACCGATCCCGACCCAGAACCGCGAGCTCCCCGACTCGTGCGCACCCGGTGACTATGGTCCATAACCATTGAAAATACTATACTTGAGCGAATGGGTGAGGTCCGTGACCAAGCTGGACCCGTTTCCTAAAGGGGAAGGAAGGACTTGACAGATGGGCTCGTGTCCCCTATGATGCGTCTTACCCAACCTAGCTTTGTAAGCTTGGATCTTTCCTGGATTTTTCTCGTGCCATGTTGGGTTAATAAGACCGAGGGTCCACATGCGGCCCGTTTCATTTATGATTATACGGTGCCATACCCATCCAACGATCGAAGCCGCTATATCTGTCCGCTATTTCATTTTCCACGTCTATAAAAACTCCACATAGTCTCTCGGTTTCTCGGCATAGGTACATGGGGCGCCTCGGCGCCCTATTTTTTTTGGTGTCGCGACCAGTCGTTTTGTGTTACTGAGGAAATCATGAAGCTGGACATCGTTGTGCTGCCCGGAGACGGGATTGGACCGGAAGTCATCGCCGAAGCACTTCGCGTGCTCGAATTCGTGACACGACGGTTCGGTCATCAATTGCAGGCCAACGAGTACGCCTTTGGGACCGGCGCGGCCGCGCGCTCGGGCCGGGCGTTCCCCGACGAGACACGGAAGGCCTGTCTCGACACCCGAGCCGTCTTGTTGGGCGCGGTAGGGGACCCGAGCTTCGACAACCTTCCGCCCAGCGAGCGTCCGGAGGCCGCGCTTTTAGAGCTGCGGAAGCTGCTGGGCAACTTCGCCAACCTTCGACCCATCGTGGCGCAGTTCAACCCTCCCCACTCTCCGTTCCGCGACGAGGCGCTCGCGGGCATCGATCTGCTGATCGTACGCGAGTTGACGGGCGGGATTTACTTCGGAGAGCCGCGGGGCAGGGAAGACAGCGGAAATCACTCTCGGGCGTGGAACACGATGGTCTACACGTCGGTCGAGGTTGAGCGGGTAGCTCGCGTTGCTTTCGAAACGTCTCTCGGGCGGCAGGCACACGTTACCTCGGTCGACAAATCCAACGTGCTCGTAACCTCGAAGATGTGGCGCGACGTGGTGGAATCGGTGGGTAAGGACTACCCGCAGGTGAAACTGGATCACATGTATGTCGATCGGGCGGCGATGGAGATCATTTCGAACCCTCGACAGTTCGACGTCATGGTGACCGCTAATCTATTCGGCGACATTCTGAGCGATGAGGCGTCGGTGCTGGCGGGGTCTTTGGGCTTGCTTCCGTCGGCGAGCATCGGAGGCACGGTCGGTATCTACGAGCCGGTACACGGCTCCGCCCCCGACATCGCGGGCAAGGGCATAGCCAACCCCATCGGCGCGATCGCGTCGATGGCCATGATGCTGCGCTACTCGTTCGACCTTCACGAAGAAGCGGCGGCCGTGGAGACGGCCATCGACGCAGCCATCAAGGAAGGCGTTTTGACCGCCGACCTCGTGGGCCGGGATCGGGCTCGCTCTACTAAGGACGTGGGAGCGTTCATCTGTCAGGCTCTCGGCGCTTCCGGGTCCTCGTAGTGTCTCAGTGCCGTGGGGCCCGCCGTCTGAGCAACTCCCATCGTAGCAACCACCTGGCTTGACGGCCAACAGGTGCCTGCGCTTTCGTCGGGTCGTCCCTCAATACTCGCTCACTCCTCGTTCGCTCGCCTGTCCTCCGCTCGC
>JBOGJF010000791.1:0-8785 GCA_050747785.1 Vicinamibacteria bacterium | reverse complement strand
GTCGGGGCCCGTTCCATAGAGATTGGAATAGAGAATGAAGAGGAGAGAGAGGCCTAACACGCCGAGCCCCACGACGGACATCCCCATGACCGTGCCGCCGGAGAAAGCGATGTTGAGCGCCCGTGATATCGACTCCCGAGCGGCGTGGGTGGTCCGCACGTTGGCGTTGGTGGCTGTTCGCATACCAAAAAAACCAGCCAGGGCCGAGCAAGCAGCGCCCACCAGAAAGGAGACGCCGACCAACTGAGTTCCATTGGAGTAGTTCACGAGGAAGAGCGCGGCCGACATGAGCAGCGCGAAAACCAATAAAACGGAATACTCTCTCCAAAGAAACGCCATCGCCCCTTCCCGAATGAACGAGGCTATCTCCTTCATGCGATCCGTTCCCTCATCCTGGCGGGCGACGAAGCGAGCCTTGTACCAGGCGAACAGGAGCGCGGCCACACCCAGCACCGGCGTCCACAGAACCACACTATTCACCCTTTACCTCCTTGTCCTGAGTTGGCGAGGCTGCACGAGACCGGGCCCCACAGAATCCGGCATTCTACCGGAATGGACGCGCTCGCCCCAAGCCCCAAGTTGCGCCCGGAAGCCCTTTGAAATCAATGAGGCCGGGCCATAGAATGCTGCCCCTCGGGGAGAACGAGGAATCCGTGACACGCTCGTACTTTGCCATTCTTTTTTCCGCCTATGCGGGTCTGGCCGCGGCCCAGGGTCTGGAATATCCCGTTGACGTGGCCGTGGACTCGAAGGGTGTCGTTTTCGTGGCCGACAACCTAGCCCACGCCCTCTTCAAGCTGGAGAACCGAACGCTCCAAGTGGTGGCGAAGGGTGAAGGGCTTCCCCGCACGCCTCTCTTCGGCATCCGACACATCGCCCCCGACAAAACCGACGGGGTCTGGATCGCCAGCGATCCCGCCACGATGAAGCTCTATCGTATCGACGACTCCGGAAAGGTCGACGCCATCGCGGACGACAATCGCTTCGTCACACCTTGGGGAGTCGCCGTGGAGCCATCGGGAGCCATCCTGGCCGTGGACCGCGTCACGCACCGACTGAGGCGCGTGACCGCCGACGGAGTAGAGGACGTCGCGGAAGTTCAAGCACCCCGAACGATTCTCTTCGATAAGGAGAACGCCATCGTCGTTCTCACCGATCGCAACCTCGAACGCGTCGGGGCGGATGGCCAGACGACGGCGATTCTCTCGTCGCCCCCGTTCGAGTTTCCCCATGACGCCGTTCTCCATCCAGATGGAAACTACTACGTGAGCGACGGCTACGCCCGCGCCATCTGGCGGGTGACACCCGCCGGGGAGGTCACCGCCCTCGTGCAGGGCGACCCTCTACAGAGCCCGCAGGGTCTCGCCGTGGACGGCAAGGGAGATCTCCTCGTGGCAGACCCGCACGCCAAGAACATCTTCCAGGTGACCACCAAGGGCGAAGTCAAGGCGCTGCTCCCGTAGGACGTTCAGGTCTCAACCCAGTTGTCCTAGAGCACCAGCTCCCGACCGATCGCGTACGCTCCATGTTCTGTAGCGATTTCGAAGAGGCCGTGGGGTCGACCGTACCAAGAAGTTAGAATAAGGGCAGGATCGCTCCGATTGAAGCCATTCAGCACCAACACGCCGAGACTCCTGGTCTTTCTCCTGGCCGGCTTGGTCTTGCTGGTCGTTGCGCTCCACTTGCCTTCGACCAAGAGGCTCCTTCGACCGATCTTCACGGCCGTGCTTTCCCGGGCGGTCAGCGGGACGGCCGAGCTCGGCGCCCTGGACTACGCCCTGTGGCAGGGAAGGCTCGAGCTTCGCGACCTTCACATCGTCCCCGATCGCACGAGACTTCCCTTCGAGATCCAAGTGCAGCGGGCGGAGGTCCGCTTCTCCTCCCTCGGTCGAGTCAGCGCGCGCTTGGATGGTCCCGAGCTCACGCTTTTCCAGCAAGAACGTCCCGTCGTGACGGCGGAAGGCTCCCTTCTCGCGCGTCTCAACCCCTTCGGTCTGTCGCGGCTCGACATCACGAACGGAACCGTTCGCGTTCTCACGCCGACCGAGGAACCCTCGATCGAGGTCCGTTCCGTGAAGCTAGAGCTCGAAAGGCTGGACAATCATTATCAAGCCCGCATGCAGGCCGCAGCCGGAACGCTGGAGAGCGACTCCGCTCGGATTCTTTTCGGCCCGCTCGAAGGCGTCTTCGAAATGAGAGGCAGCGAGCTTCGGATCGTGAGCTCACGAATCCGAAAGGAAGACTCGGACATCGAGCTGAACGGTACGGCCACTTCCCTCGAGCCCTTTCTCGGCCACCTCGATGCCGACTTTCGAGCGGATGCGGCCATCCTTCACGAGCTGCTGCCGGAGGTGGACCTCCGCGGCGTCTTGGAAGGAAACGCTCGTCTCGACGGCGAGCCGGACGGCGTCCGTGTCGCGGCGAGCTTCCGGTCGGCGGAGCTGGCATGGAACGGATTGGAGCCGTGGGGTATGACCGCGGAGGCGACGCTCGCAAACGATTCTTTGCGAATCGAGAAAGCGAGCGTCACCGGCTATGGCGGAACGGTGCGGGTCTCCGGACAATTCGATCTGGCGGAAGATCGACAATCGTTGCAGATCGATTTCGACGGGCTCGACATCCAGCGCGCGGTAGGCGATCTCTCTGGCCGCGCCGTTCCCCTGTCGTCTCGCGCAGCGGGTCAGCTCGAGCTCTCGACGACCGCATGGAATCTCCAGAAGGCGGGGGGCCAAGGTCGCGTGACTCTGGAGCCATCGGATACTGCAGGCGGAACGGCGTCCGTTACCGCGCGCGGCGAGATGCTCCTCACGCTGCGGGATGGAACCGCTACGCTTGAAACACAAAGGATCTCCACCCCGCGAGGGGAGCTCGCTTTCTCGGCTCGCCTCGAACCGATCGATTACGGCGGCAGCATCAATGCGACCTATCGGGTCCAAATCGACGATGTCGGTGCCGTGGCTCGGTTGCTGGTGGAAGCCCCGTCATCGATCGACGGAGTCGATCTGGAGGGTGGAGTGACGGTACGAGGGCGCGCCAGCGGGCCCTTATCGGACATCTCTTGGAACGGCACCGTGAGCAGCCAGAACCTAGCGGTGCTCGGCGAACCCTACGAGCTGGATGCGGAGCTTCGACTCGCGCGCGACCGCCTCCGGGTCGACACGCTTTCCTTGCGAGACCTTGCCCAGGCGGAAGGGGCAAGTGCGGTCCTCGTCGAAGGCCAGGTTCCTTTGGCTCCCCATGCAGGGGCCTGGGATATTCACGGCGAGGTGAGCTCCTTCGATATCGAGCGGCTGTCGTCGGTTATCGACGCGCCGCTCGCAGGAAGGGTCACGGGGCACTTCGAGGTCAGTGGGAGCCTTTCGGATCCCGACTGGAGCGCGGAGATGCACGGCACGGAGTTGCCGCTGCCCCGAGAAGGCGAGCTGTCGGTCAGCGTGCGGAAGAGAGGGAGAGACGTGCTCGTCGAGAACGCTCGACTCGTCTCTCCCACGGGCTCCGCCGAGGCCTCGGGAAGCTATCAGCTGGACGAGAGCCGAGTCGCCGCCAACGTAAGGGCCCGAGAGTTTCGTCTAGCCCAGCTTCCGCTCCTGACGGAGCAACTCGGTGACCTCGACGGGATGATCGAATCGCTCGAGGTCGACCTTCAGGGACCGGTGGGGCGACCCGCGGGTGTGCTTCGTTTCACGGTGCGGGAGCCGTCCTGGCAAGGACTCGCGCTTCCGAATCTGGACGTCGAGCTCACGTCCAATGGAGAAATCGCGGAGCTCCAGGCCCGGCTCGACGATGGACCGAGGCTACTGACCGCCCGCGGTGAGATCCAAAGCCCGTACCCGATCGAGGCCTCCTTGGATCTATCGGTGCTGCCGCTAGAGCGGCTCTTGCAATCCGAGCTCCTTCTCGCGGATCCCGAGGTGCTCGTGCAAGCTTGGGGCGAGCTCGAATTGGAATTCCCGCTTCTCGATCCGAGCACTGTCCGCTATCGCGCCCGGGTGGAGCAGGTCCTCGGTAGCTACCACGGGGTCGGAGGCGGCGCGGGCTCACCGTTCCTTGTCGAAGGGGACCGGCAATCGCTTCGGGTCGAAGCGCTCGATCTCATCGGAAATCAAACCGCGATCGCGATCTCCGGGCGCATCCCTCTGAGTTCGGACGAGGATTTCGACTTGCGCGTGCTTGGCGATGCGCGGCTCGAGCTCCTCGAGCCTGCCTTCGAGGACGCGGGGCTCTCCGGTCGCGCCAGCGCCGACCTCCATGTGCGCGGAACCCTCGACCGCATCGATCTGACCGGTGACGCGGTGATCGAGGAAGCCGAAGTCACGCTTCGAGGAGTCCCCTTGAGCGACGTGAGCGCGAGCATCGCTGCAAGCGCGGGGCGGGTCCGGCTGCAATCACTGACCGGGAAGGTTCTCGATGGGGAGCTCCGCATGCAAGGAGAGCTGCCACTACCTGCCTCACCTCCTTCCGCAACGTCGCGTGTGCAATTCGACATCATCGGGGTCGATGCCGCGCGGCTCCTGCCCGAGGACAGTGAAGAAGATCCGCGGCCCATCCTCAAAGTCACTGCCTCGGGAGCTCTAGAGACGGGAGCGGCCTCGGTGCTCGAGGTGCGCGGCTCGGGGACCGTCTCTCGCATCGAAGCGGGGTTCGGCGAGCTTACCCTCTCGAACCCCGAGCCCGCGACGTGGAGCCTGGCGGCGGGACGGTTCGAGCTCCCCGAGTTACGCCTCATCGAGGCGGAGAGCGACGTGAGCATCGGGATGAACGCAACCTTGACGGGGAACGATGTCTCCTGGGAGGCGTCTCTGGCGGGCAAAGTGGATAACGCTTTGGCCAATCCGCTATTCGGCGCCGACAGTCTGGTCGTCGCCGGTACCACCACGTTCGACTTGCGCGCTCGGGGCACGTCCGAGGATTTTCACTTCGCGGGAACCGGAACGATTCAAGACGCACGTCTCGTCCTCCGTGAGCCTCCCTTGGTCTTCTCGAATCTGGATGGCGAAATGAAGTTCGAGGACAAACGGATCACTCTCAGCGGGTTGACCGCCGAAGCAGGTGGAGGGCGAGTGGAGGGCTCAGGGACGATCGACTGGCCGGGTGTCGTGGATCTCAGTCTGACGGCCGAGTCGGTACGCCTCAACTACCCGGAGGGTCTCCGCAGCGAGCAATCGGGCTCTTTCCGGCTCAGCGGCGGACCGGAGACTTACTTGCTATCCGGTGGTCTGTGGCTCGACCAGTCTCTCTTCAACGAGGAGCTGACGCTCGTGGCTGCGAGTCTCGAATCCATGCCGGGAGACCTCGGTCTGACCACGAGCGAGGACTCCTTCTCGGAAAGACTTCGCCTCGAGATTCGCGCCCAGACCGTCGAGGACCTCCGCATCGGCAACGACACGGCCGAGCTCCAGGCGGCCGGGAACCTCGTTCTTTCCGGAACCCTTGCCTCGCCAGAAATCGACGGCATCATCACGGTGCGGCCCGACGGAACCTTTCGTCTGGGACGGAACAACTATCGCATCGACTCGGGGCAGATGGTTCTCCGCAGCTTTCCCGCCGAGGCGCCCGAGCTCGATCTCACGATGCGCACCACGGTATCGGAGGTGACCATCGTCATGCAGGCACAGGGATCGCTCGACGATCTGCGCACCGACCTGAGTGCTCCCGAATGGTATGGAGATCCGCTCACCCAGGCCGATCTGGCGTCGCTTCTACTGACCGGGCGGACCATCCAAAATGTAGGTGAACTGGACACGATCTCCCAAGAAAGAAGGCAGTTCGCTACCGAACAGGCCGTCTCGATTCTCGGCGCCTCGCTGGCTGGGCTAGCGGAGAGCGGCCTCGGTCAGGTCCTTCCGTTCCGGAGCATCACCGTCGATCCCGCCCGCATCGCGAGCGAGGTGGATCCCCACGCTCGCTTCACGCTCGGCGTGGGAGTGACTGAGGAGTTTTCCGTGACTTACTCCGTCGCACTCAATGACTCGCAAAGCCGGTTGTGGATCGTCGACTACTTGCTACCGAAGAACGTCGAGCTCCGGGGCACGCAATTGGAGGACGAGTTCACCGCACGCGTCTCGCAGAGATTGTTCTTCAACTTCCACCAGGCATCGGCAGCCCGGCGAGCCGACTCCCGACGGCGGGTGGAATTGATCCGGCTGGTGGGAGCTCCTCCCGAGCTCGAGGGCACGATGGAGGAAGCGATCGACACCGAGAGCAAGGAACGCTACGACTATTGGAAGACGTTCGACGATGCGCGCCGCCTGAGCAACATCCTTCGAGAGCAAGGCTATCTGGGGGCCCTCGTCGACGTGGAGACTGTACCGGTCGAGGACGACATCGTCGATCTCGTCTACCGCGTCGACCCGGGAGCATTGATTGAGATCGTCTGGCCCGACGACGACCCGGGCGACCGGGTCCGCGAGGCGGTCGAGGATGCCTGGGACGGTCGCGTTCCGGAGAGTCTGCTGGTTACCGAGCTGGCGCGGCTGGCGTTGCGCGAGCTGTGGCGGGAGCGCTTCTACCGAGCGGTCATCGAGACGGCGCTCGAGGACGCGCCGGACGGGAGCCGCCGGGCGATTTTCCAGCTCGCGCGAGGCCCCCGCAGCGCCGGTCTCGACATCGAGTTCCAGGGAAACGAAGCGCTCTCCGATGAAGAGCTGCGCGGCGCTCTGCCCTCCGAGTCTTCTCCCGATCGATACGAGCTGATCTTCACCAACCCACGACGCCTAGCCGAAACGATCGAGCGTTTCTATGCCTCGCGCGGCCACGTCGACGCCCACGCCGGCGACATTACGGAAGTAGACGGAGGGCCCGGCGGACGTTTCCGGGTCATCGTTCCCGTAGAAGAAGGCGATGTTTCTCGCGTCGCCACGGTCGAGCTGGAAGGTGCCGCGTCCATTCCTCCTCAAACGCTCCTCGATCGGCTCAGTCAGCGACCGGGTGACCCGTTTCGTTTCTCGGCGTACCAGCAAGACCGATCCACTCTCTCCTCCATCTATCGTCGCCAAGGCTTCGTCGAGGTCCGGGTTCGCGGCAACCTGGAGCGCGTTTCGGAGGGACTCGCCGTCGTCTACGAGATCGACGAGGGCCCACGTGCCGTGGTCGGGAACATCCGTGTCATCGGCAACCAAGTCACGAGAACGAGCATTATCCGGAGGCAGCTGACTTTCCAGGAAGGCGATCCCCTACGGCACTCAGACCTTACGGATAGCCAGAAGCGACTCTACGACCTCGGCATCTTCCGCTCTGCCGACGTCAGAGTGGAGCCGGTCGATGTGGACGCCATCGAACGAGACGTCGTCGTGGAGTTGATCGAGGGCTCCGACCTGAATGTCGGTTATGGGCTCCGGTACAGCACCGAGGAAGGCTTCCAGATCCAGACCCAGCTCGAGGCCCCCAACGTTTTGGGAGGTGGGCAGCACGTCGGGCTCACCGTTAGGGCCGACCAGAATGAGAGCCTGCTGCGAGCGACTTTTCACACACCGTACCTTTTCTCGCGATTCAACGTGGGTACGGACATTTTCGTGTCTCGTGAAACCGAGGATTCGGAGTTCTTTTTCGATCGGTTCTGGTCCGTCACGTTTCAACAAGGCCGTCCGCTCACCGATTGGATGGACCTTCAGTGGAGCTACAGCTTACGACGCACTCAATCGGAGGACAAATTCCCCATCGGACCGGTTCCCTTGGATGTCACCATTTACAAGAACATCCTGAGCACGTCGCTCATCACGGATAGACGGGATAGCTTGATCCGTCCTGCTCGGGGTCACTACTGGAGCGTCACCTTACAAGGAGCACCGACCTGGCTCCGCAACGACGTGCCGTTCATCAAGACCTTCGGCCAGCTGATCACTTTCGTGCCTCTCGGACATGACGTGGTATGGGCCGCGAGCTACCGCCTCGGTGTTGCCGGTAATCTCGGAGAAGGCGTCGTCCTTCTTCCGGACGATCGCTTCAAGGCTGGTGGTATCGACTCGGTTCGCGGTTTCGCTCAGGACTCGCTCGGCCCAAAGTTTCCTGACTCGGACGAGGCAACCGGTGGAAAGGCACTCGCGGTCTTCAACCAGGAGCTTCGCTTTCCCGTTTACCGTTGGTTTCACGGCGGCGCGTTCTTGGACGCGGGCAACGTCTACTTGGAGAGAAGTGACTTCGATCCCTTCGACCTCCGCTATAGCGCGGGCGTGGGACTTCGTGTCTTGTTACCGTTCGGCTTGTTCCGATTGGACTGGGCCCGGGCCCTCGATCGAGAGCCCGGGGAAGGTGCTTCTCAGTTCTGGTTCAGCTTCGGACACGCTTTCTAGCGGCGAAGCCGCGCGAGCAAGGCCTTCACCTGAGGAGCCTCCGGGGCATCGGGCGCGAGCTGCAAGAAGCGCTCGAGGTGCAACACCATCAGATCCGTTTTCTTCACCTGATTGTAAGCGAGGGCCAGATGATAACGGGCGTAAGCATTGTTGGGCTGAAGCTCGACGGCCCGCTCGAGCTCTTTGATGCTTTCCGGAAACTGCTTCAGGTACCCATAGGACAACCCGAGACCATAGTGCGCCTCGGCATTCTTGTCGTTCATCGTGGTGGCGGAGCGCAGCGGGGCGAGCGCCTCCGACGCCTTGCCCAACTGGGCCAGGGATAGGCCGTAATAGGTCAGAGCCTGTTCGTTCTTGGGGTCCTGGTCGAGGACCTTCTTGAGCTCGGTGCTCGCCTGGGCGTAGTTACCTTGCTTGTAGAGCTGAACGCCCTCGGTCAACTGAGTGTTCTGGCGGTTCCTCTGTCCCAGAGTCCCATTGCCGGCCCAGGCCCCGGT
>JBOGJF010000790.1:0-10498 GCA_050747785.1 Vicinamibacteria bacterium | reverse complement strand
GGCATTCGCCGAGCTCGGTTACGTCGTCACCGTTGCTTTGGCCAACGAGACCGCGGTACCCGGGTGGGCCTCCACACTCGGCATCATTTCCCTTCTCTTCGGCGTTCTTTTCATCATGCTGGGTGTGATCGGAGAGTACGTGGGGCGAGTCTTCGAGGTTGCGAAGGGACGCCCCCTCTTCATCGTGGAAGAGCGTTTGTCGACGGCTGACGAAAAAAACCGTGCCCACGACGAGAGAGTCGCGACGAAGTCACGCGGGTAAAAGAGCGTCCGGCTCTAGCTGAGGCTTCTGGAGGTCTCCACGAGCGGTTGGTTACCAATGGAAAGAAACCCGTATTATTTCGACCAAATCGCCGATGTCTTCGAAGACTGGACCAATCCTTTCGATCTCGAGACTCGCCTTCATTGGTTTGCCTACGAGCTCGATCGCTTGCCCATCGAGGGAGAGACGGTTCTGGACGTAGGGTCCGGGCTCGGATATTTCTCGCGTCTCGTGGCGGCCCGGGGTGGGCACCCCATTTCGCTCGATATCGCGGGAGAGCTGCTCCGGCAGAGGAAAGACTCGACGATGTGCGTTCAGGGAAGCGCCTTGAATCTTCCGTTCCCGGATGGCACGTTCCCGGTGGTCGTATCATCGGAATGCATCGAGCACACTCCCGACCCTCTCCTTGCCATTCGCGAAATGGTGAGGGTCTTGCGACCGGGAGGATCGCTCGTACTCAGCACGCCGAACTGGGTGTGGCGCTGGTCGGCCACGGTCGCGGGGACTCTGGGGATCCGAAAATTCTCGGGCATCGAGAATTGGCTGCGGCGTCGCCAAGTCCGCCGATCGCTGAGAGAGATGAGAGCCGAGATCGTTGCCGATCACGGACTCTACCTGGTTCCGTTTCAAATCAAGCCATTGTGGCCTCTCCTCGAGTGGATTAACGAGAAAGGCCAGGCCCTGCGTCCTCTCATGATCAACCAGTGCTGGGTCGCTAGAAAGATCCAATAACTTCAAGCCGCCGCCCGCTAAGTGTGGTATTCGACGCCTGTCTCAGTCGATGCGCTTCCGAAAGCGCAGCGAAGCCACGGCGAGGATACTCACCCCCATCGCGGCCAGGGTGACCGCCTCCGGCCACAGAACGCCCAGCCCCGAACCGCGAAGAAAGATTCCGCGGATGATGTTCGCGTAATAACGGAGCGGGATGAGATAAGTGAAGAGCTGGATCCCCCGCGGCATGTTCTCGATCGGGAAAATGAGCCCTGAGAGGTAGACCATCGGCATCATGAAGACGAACGCGGCAGTCATCATCGCCTGCTGCTGCGTGCGCACGACCGTCGAGACGAGGAGGCCGAGTCCAAGGGTATTGAGGACGAAAAGCATGGTGAGTCCGAGCAAGAGCAAGAAGGAGCCCCGCAGCGGCACGGCGAAGCCCCAGACGGCGACGGCGGTGATGAGGAAAACCTGGACCAAGCCGATGAGCGCGAAGGGAAAGAGCTTTCCCACCAGAAGCTGCCAGGATCGGATGGGGGTGACGATGAGCTGCTCCATGGTTCCGATCTCTTTTTCCCGGACCACGGCCATGGCCGACAGCAGCATGGTCATGATCATGAGGATCATCGCCAGCACGGCCGGAACATAGAACCAGCGGCTCAGGAGATCGGGGTTGTACCAGACGCGGGAAAGAAGCTCGATGCGACCCGGAGCGGGTGGCGCTCCTTCTTCGGTAGCAAGGCGTCGCGCCACGAGCTCGGCCTCCTCGGATCGGACAATCGCCGCGGCGTAGCCCAACGCCAGCGTGGAACTGCTCGAATCACTCCCGTCGGCGACGACCTGAACGGCCGGCGTCTCTTGCGAAGCCGTCGCCCTTCCGTAGCCCGACGCAATCACCAGCGCGAGCTGCGCGTCACCGGTCACCAGCCAGTCGTCGATGCCGCCGATCCCGTCCTCGACACCCACCAGCTCGAAATAACCCGAGCCGGTGAACCGGCGAACCAGCTCGCGGCTGGCGGCCGTGCGATCCTGATCCACCAGCACGAGAGGCACGTCGGTCACGTCGGTGTTCACCGCAAAGCCGAAAACCAGAATCTGGATCACCGGCGAGACGAAGAGAATGGGCAGCATCCTGCGGTCCTGGCGAAGCTGAAGGAGCTCCTTGACGATGATGCGGAACAACACATACATGAGCGGTCTCCCTCAGAGCTCCCGCTGCACGACCAGCCGACGCGCCGCTAGGCCGAGCACGACGAGCGCGAAAAGAGCCAGGTAGCCCATTTGATCCCAGTAGGGTCCGACTCCGGTGCCCTTGAGAATGATGCCGCGCAGGATGACGAGATAGTAACGAGCGGGGATCAGGTGAGTGATGGCCCGCAAGACGATTGGCATCGATCGAATCTGGAAGATGAAACCGGAAAGAAGCACCGCGGGCAGGAGCGAGATCAGGAGGCTCATCTGGAAGGCGAGCGCCTGGGAGTCGGCGAGTGTTGAGATGAGAAGACCGAGTCCGAGCGCACAGAGCAGATAGAGGAGGGTCGCGAAGAAGAGATCGAGATAAGGACCGCGAACGACGACGCCAAAGAGGATCCGGGCTACTCCCAGGATGATCGCGGTAGCGATGAAAGACAGAACGAGATAGGGGAGCGTCTTGCCGAGAACGAGCTCGACCGTGCGAAGGGGCGCCACTCGAAGCTGCTCCATCGAGCCGCGCTCCCGCTCGCGCACCACCGAAAGAGATGTCGAGAGCACGGCGGTGAGCATGAGGAGTATCCCGGCCAGACCGGGAACCAGGAACTGGGTGGAGTTGAGCTCGGGGTTGTACCAAATGCGAGGTTGATAGTCGATGCCGCCCCCGGGTTTCACGCCGGCAGACAGAAGCGCCAAACGCAGACGCCGTGAGTTCGACTCCGCGACCAGAGAGCCGGCGTAGCCGAGCACCGTCGAAGCCGTGGTCGAGTCGGCCCCGTCGAGGAGGAGCTGTATCGTGGCGGCTTCACCGGCGGCAAGTCGGGAACCGAATCCCTCGGGGATCACCAAGACACCGCGCGCCACCCGCCGCTCCGTGAGTTGCTCCAGATCCTCGCCCGGGGCCGGGGTGGCGACGACGTCGAAATACGTGGAATTGACGAACGAGGCAACGAGATCCCGGCTGGCCGCGCTCAAATCCCTGTCCTGAACCGCCAGCGCGACGTGGCGCACGTCGAAGTTGAGCGCATAGCCATAGATGACGAGCATGAAGGCGGGAAGCCCCACCAGCATCAGGAGGCTCATTGGATCGCGCCGGATCTGCCGGATCTCTTTGACGCCCACGGCGCGAATCTTGCTGAAAGAGATCACCGAGGCTCCCCGGATACATAGTGAATGAAGACGTCTTCCAACGACGGAGGGATCCGAACGATGCTGACCGGCTGGATCCCTTGCTCCTCCAGGACCGAGCGGATGCGTCTCTCTCCCTCCGCCTGGCCGTCGACCACCACGTGAATCCGATCGCCAAAAACGGATGACTCGTGCGCCCAATCATGGGCCGCGAGGGTGTCGAGAGCCTCGACGATGCGGGGTGCGGTGACCTCCAGAATGACTTTCTGCGAGTAGACTTCTTTCAGCTCAGCCGGCGTACCCAGGGCAACGAGGCGCCCGGCGTGAAGGAGCGCCAGGCGCTCGCAGTGCTCGGCCTCGTCCAAGTAGTGCGTCGTGACGAAGACGGTGATGCCCTCCTGCGACATCTCGTCGATGAGTCGCCAGAAGCGCCGGCGCGAGAGGGGATCGACGCCACTCGTCGGTTCATCGAGGAAAACGACCCGGGGGCGATGGAGCACGGCGGATGCCAGGGCGAGGCGCTGTTTCCAGCCCCCGGCGAGCGCGCCGGTGCGAGTGGATTCCATTCCAGCCAGGCCTGCCATCTCGATCGCCCATCGCTCTCTTTCCCGTGCCGCGCTCCCGCGCAGTCCGTAGACCCCACCGAAGAACCGCAAGTTGTCGGCGACCGTGAGCTCGTCGTAGAGGCTGAAACGCTGACTCATGTAACCGATGCGGCGCTTCACCTCTTCCGGATCGCGGGCGACGTCTACGCCAAGGACCTTCGCGGTTCCCGAGCTCGGCCCAAGAAGACCGCACAGTATGCGGATCGTCGTGGACTTCCCCGCGCCGTTGGCGCCGAGGAATCCAAAGACCTCACCTTCCGCGACGTCGAAGGTAATGTCGTCCACCGCGCGAAACGACCCGAACACCTTGCTCAAGTGCTCCAGTACGACAGCCGGCGCCATGGGCACTTACCTCGCTAGCGCTCGGTCGAGGGCGGCCGCGGCCAGGTGCTGCGCCGCAAGCGCTTGCGCGCGATCGAGACCGGCGCGCAGGAGTGCGACTTCGGCATCGAGCAGCTCGGAAGAGAGAATGACGCCTTCTCGATAACGGTCGGCGGCAACGCGGCGGCTTTCGGTTGCGGCCTCCAGAGCCCGGCCGGAAACCTCGACCGAAGCCTCGGCGTTCTCGACCTCCAGAAGCGCGCTCAAGACCTCGAGCCGGATGCGCTCTTCGAGATCGGCGAGCTCCGCGCGCGTCGCTTCCGCCTCGGCGCGGGCGCGTGCTTCTCCCGCCGAGGCACGCCCCCCGTCGAAGAGGTTCAGGGCCATATTCACACCCACCTCCCAGTTGTCGTTCCATTCGGCGAGCGGAGGTAGATACCGTGAATTCGGGTGGGCGTAGAGATAGCCGGCACCCACGCTGACCTGAGGCAGGGCCGTTGATTTTTCGACGCGCGCTCGCGCCTCGGCTGCCGCCACTTGGGCTCTCAAGGCGGAGAGCTCCGGGCGGTTCTGAAGCGCCAGGCTCACGAGGGCCTCGCTGTCTTCGGCAGGGACGGCGAGCGGGGCGAGAGTTTCCATGGGTTCGATCACGTTCTCCGAGCCGAGCCCGAGAAGGCGCGCCAGATTGGCGCGGGCAAGGCGGGAGGAGGTCTCGGCGCGTAAGCGTTCGAGCTCGGCGCGATCGCGTTCCACTTCGACGGCAAGCACTTCGTTTCGAGCCGCGAGGCCGAAGCGCTCCCGGTTGCGCGCGTCGACGAGATGAGCCTCGAACGCCGCCAGATTCTCGGCGAGGACGGCGACGCGCTGCTCGGAGGTCACGAGTCCCCAGTAGGCCTCCCGGGTCTCGAGGATCAGGTCCCGTCGAGCCGCCTCGAGACGACCCTCCGCGGAACGCATCTCGCCACGAGCCGCCTCCACCTCGCCGCCCGTTCTCCCGCCGGTGTAGAGGGGATAGCTCGCCCCGATCCGCGCGCGCGCGCTATCGGGAATGTTGGGGAAGAGCGGCTGGGCCCCTTCCTCTTGGATGGGTGCGAGAAACTCCGGAACGTTGGAATAGCGGGTGTAGCCGGCCGAGAGCTCGACCTGGGGTTTCTCGCCGGACTTCGCCTCGGAGACGGCACGCTCGGCGGCGCTCTCTCGGGCGCCCAACTGGCGAAGGTGGGGCGAGTGGGCGATGGCCCGATCGATGGCCTCTTCGAGCGTGAGGCGAATCACGTGTTGCTCTTGACCCGAGACGGGTTTCGGGTCAAGAGCGCCGAGCAAAAGGACCACGGTAGCAACTCTCATGATCGAGCCTCGATTCTGCGAATGAAGACATCTTCCAAAGACGGTCGCGAGAGGCGCGACGACTGGATCTCGACGCCGGCGCCGGAGAGGAGACCGTCTAGACGCCTCTGCTCGCTCACCGCTCCATCGCGACTCGTCCCGGGAAGCGACACGTGCAACCGCTCTCCGAAAGTGACCACTTCACCCACCGCTCGGTCCTTTTCGAGGATCTCGACGGCGCGACGGCGCTGGCGAACCACGATCTCGAGGAGCGCTCCGGCTTCCTGGTCGCGAAGCGAGTCGGGAGTATCGATCGCGAGTAGCTCGCCCTGATGAACGAGCGCCACGCGGTTACATCGCTCCGCCTCGTCGAGATAAGGCGTAGCCAGAACGATGGTCAGGCCGGCGCGTTGAAGACGGGAGAGAACCTTCCAGAAATCGCGACGCGAGACCGGGTCGACCCCGGTCGTCGGCTCGTCCAACACGAGAAGCTCCGGCGTGTGAACGAGCGTGCAGGCGAGGGCGAGCTTCTGTTTCATCCCACCGGAGAGACGCTCGGCGAGCCGGTCGCGGAAGGCATCGAGCCGCATGATTTGCAGCAGCTCGTCGCGGCGTTCGCGCCAACCGCCGACCCCATGGATCTCCGCGAAGAAAGCGACGTTCTCGTCGACGGTGAGATCGCCGTAGAGCGAGAAGCGTTGCGAAAGATAGCCGACCCGATCGGAAACCTCGCGGTGTTGCCGCCCCGGATCGAGCCCGCAGGTCGAGACCGTGCCTTCGTCCGCCGCAAGGAGCCCCAGAATCAATCTCAGGGTCGTCGTCTTACCGGCCCCGTCGGGTCCAATGAGGCCGAACATCTCGCCCGCGGCGATCTCGAGAGTCAGGTCGCGAACCGCCACGGTGTCCGCGTATCTCTTCGTCACGTTCCCCAACCGCACCTTCGTTCCCGACGCGGTCATGCTTCACCTCCACCGGCCGGGGCGGTAACGGGCTCGATGCGCGCCTCCGCGGGCATTCCCGGTTTGAAGAGGTGGTCTTCGTTGAAGAGCCGGATCTTCACCCGGAAGACGAGCTTCACCCTTTCATCCTGCGTTTGGACGTTCTTGGGGGTGAACTCGGCCTCCGAGGAGACGAACGAGATCTCTCCCTGACGCACCTGTCCGTCGTCGGTTCGAACCTCGACGCTCTGTCCGATACGAATGCGGGCGAGGCTCGGCTCGCCCAGATAGACGTTGAGCCAGGCGCCATCGAGATCGGTGACCACGGCGACGCCGCCGCCCGCGGAAAGGAGCTCGCCGGCCTCGGCGAGCTTTTCGGTGACGACTCCGTCCACCGGGCTGACCAATGTCGCGTCATGAACTTGCTGATCGAGTTGTGCGATGCGTGCCTCGGCGGCGGCGACGCGCGCCCGGGCCGCCTCGATCTCCTCCGGGCGGCTCCCGGCAAGGAGCTTCCGATGCCGTTCCCGCGCCGCCGCGAGCGCCGCTTGGGCCGTGTCCCTCCGGGTGAGCGCGTCGTCCCGGCTCTTCGTCGTGCCCGAGCCCGATGCCAGGAGACCTTCCATGCGCTCGAGCTCGCGCTCGGCTCCGTCGAGGTCGGCTTGGGCGCGCTCCACTTGAGCCTGCGCTTCCTTGATGTCTTCTTCGCGGGAGCCGGCGAGAAGAAGCCGGAGCTCCGCGCTCGCCTGCTGCTCCTCAGCGCGAGCGGCATCGAGAGCGAGTCGCAGATCGACGGTGTCGATCCACGCCAGCTCCTGGCCCTTGGTCACGCCGTCGCCTTCATCGAAGGCAATCGCTTCGAGCGTGCCACCGACTTTGGTCGCGACGCGCACCTCGGTGGCTTCCACGTGGCCCGAGACCACGATCGTCTCGGACCCTTCTTGGTTACATCCGACATGGAAAAGAAAAGGAAGTAGCCAGAGATAACGGGTAGCTCGGTTCCGTACGATGTTCATTTTGCTGCTCCGGTTCGGGCCGCTAGCGCGCGGCTCACGACGTCTCTTACGAAAGCGACATAGGCATCGGGTGACGGCGGCATGAGAAATGCTTTCGAGATGGAGGCGACGTGCTCCATCGCCTCGGGGCGATAATACCCCGAAGGACTCTGTCAAGAGCGCGGGTTGCGCTAGTTCGGACGACCCGCGCCCGGCACGTTCGCCTCCGACCGCGCCAGGACGACTCCGGAGAGCTCGGACATCGATTCGTAGTAGGTGACGAAGCGTTGGGTCTCGAACGAGTCGTAGGACGCCAGGTTCCGCGCCCAACGATAGGCAATGGGCTGATACCAGAGCTCGGCCTCGACGTGAAACGGTCCGCGGGCGCCAGACACGTCCACCGCGTAACGAACGCGATCCCCTTCTCCGCTGAAGTCCGGATCCTCGAGAGCTCGACCCCGGACCGCGACATCGTCATCGGCCGTTCCCTTGTCGAAGCCTCGCGGGAGGATCCGGTTGTCCTTGACGAACCGGAGTCCGCTAGCGAGGCCGGTCGTGACCCTGCCTTCCGAGTCCACCATGATGGCCTCGTAGATCTGGACCTCGTCGGGACGCGTGATCGCGGTGTAGTGCGGCTCGTAGCGCGACGGATCGTCATCGTTGTCGTTACCGTCGATGGCGCCGCTCTCATCGAGGCGTCCTGATTCGAAGACCAGACGCCCGCCGCCATCCCGGACCGTCACGTGGAGCCAGGCGCGCCGGGACGGGTAAGCCGTAGGGAGCTTGTGCCCACCTAGATTCTCGACGGCAACCTCGACATCGAGCCGGCCCGCGGCAAGGTCGGCTCGCGAAAGACGGATGACCGCGGAGCTGCTCTGCAAGTGCTCGACCGTCAGGCTTGCTGCCGTGTCGAGCTCCTGAGGTCCCGCGGTGACACCAAGCTCGACACGGTACCGGTTCAGCATCTTGAGCATGAAGAAGTTTCCCCCGCGGAACACGTGCCGCGAGAACCCGGCGCGAGGCTCCCCGAGCACGGACGCGATGGGCGTATCCGTGGCTACGAGCGGCATGTGACAACTCTGGCAGGTCTGCTCGTCACGATAGCCGCTGTGCCGCCACTCGAGGTACGGCACTTGCTCCGGCAGGCGCCCGAGCAACTCGCCATTGGGGCCGAGGGCCTCCGTGAAGAGCGTATGGCACGTCGCGCAGAGCTCGGAGCTCTGGACGTGCGGCGCCTGGGTGGGCACAAACCCCGTTGCCGAGCGCATGATGGCGGCGAGACCGTGGTCTATCTCGAAAGGACCAAAGATAGGCCGGCTGTCCCAAGGGCTCGCGGTATCCACCACGAAACCGCCGGTGAAACTCTCTTCCGTACCCAGCCCTTCCGGCTGGATCCCGTGACACACCGCGCACGACACACCGTCGGCCGCGAGTCGTTCGTCCTCGGTCTCGGCTCGCGTCACGGGGAGATGCGCGAAGATCTCCCCTTCTCTGCCCTGAGTCCTCGCCGTAAAGCGCGCCATCGGCATGTGACACGTGGAGCACATGTCCTCGATGGCCGCTTTCGCCTTCGGGTGGTCCATGGTCTCCCGGCGCACGGCTGCCTGCCAGTACGGATCGCGGGACGAGTTCGCCATCATCGACGCGCGCCACTCGGTGCCAATCGAGACGTCCTCACCCGTCTCGGTGACGAGCCCGTTGTGACACGCCATGCATCGATCGGAAGTGTGAAAGAAGCTCGAGGGCTTGCCGCGCTCCTGGGAGTCGGCGCGGATCACTCCCGCGAGGACGATCGCCAAGACCGAGAGTGGCGCGCTACCACCCTTCAAAGAAACCCCCGTCGAAGAAATCCCATAGCAAATAGATGAGGAGCTCCTCATGTCTCGATCCCTCACCGTTCAGCGGCACCCGGACGCCAACGTTTAACATGACATGCTGCCTTTGATTGAGCGTCACCTGAATCTGTGGAACGAGATCCCATTCCGTCTCCGCACCGGATTCCAACGCGCGCACTCCCAGGAGCTCCACCATGGGAGACCAGGTGCGGCCAAAACCGCCCTGCACGAAGCTAATTCCTGGGGCGAAGCGCCAGAACGCCTCTGCCTCGGCCACGTCTCTATCGAACGGCACCTCGACGCCTCCCTGCAGATGGATGAACCCCCCTGCCGGCAGGATCTGACCGAAAGAGACGAAGGGCTCGAAGGCGGCTGTCCCCGTTCCAAGTCCTTCGTCTTCGTCACCCGTCGGTAGCTTCAGCTCGCCGGCGGCGCTCAAGATCGTGCCTTTTTCGACATCGTGGAATAGCGCGCGCTTCGCGGCCACCGCCACGTCACCGAGATGCCCGCCCGTCCATTCGCCAGCGGTTCCAGCGTCCGAAGCCGGTCGTTCCAGAAAGCCGAAGGGCACAACGAGCTCGAGCTGATTCCGGGCCCCGAATCGCCGCTCATAGACGAGCTCGTAGAGGGAGGAGCCCTCACCCTCCAATGCCGTCGCGGTCGAAAGGACCGCCTCGTCCTCGGGATAGGCCTTCTCGGTTACGAAGGGACGGGGAAGATTGAGCTCGCCCCTGGGCCAAGCGTCGCTGGTACAGAAAGTTCGTAGATAGTCCAACGTGCTCTCCAGGTCCTCGAGGCTCAGTGCATCCCCGAAGGCCGGCATCATCTCGCCGAAGCCTCGGGCCGGACCGCCGCTGTGAGCGATGGCGAGCCAGTCGGCGTTGGGCTCCCGCGTGGCGAAGCTGCAGTCGGTGAAGTCCGGGAGTGGATCTTCGAACCCGACCTGACCGCGTGCCACGCCTCTGCCGTCGGCTCCATGGCAGCTCGCGCATGCGGTTCGGTAGAGAGCTTCGGGAGTACGCGGTGAGCTCTGCTCCCGTTCTCCCTGCGCGGGCGGTGAGAGCGGCACGGCGGGGGCAGACGCGAGCGCGGCGCCGACGAGGAACGAGAGCACCAGCGCACGACTCGGGTTCAACCGATTCTCCTTTCCTGCCAGCCTCGGTTCCATCACAGACCCAAGAGG
>JBOGJF010000789.1:0-3394 GCA_050747785.1 Vicinamibacteria bacterium | reverse complement strand
GCTCCGTACTGGGCCTTCACGTCGGCAAGGTCGGCCAGCCCGGCAGAGGGTCGACTTCGTGCGCAGGGGGCCTCGTATGGCTTGGGCATGGGCCCAAAGCCGAGAAGATCCACAACTTCACGCAGGGTCGAGACCGGGTACACGGCCAGCCCCTTCACTAAGGCAGCCTCTTCGCCGTTCGACCTAGGAACGATGGCCGCCGCGAGACCCGCCGTGCGCGCTTCCACCACAATGGGCAGCACGCCCCGCACCGGGCGTAACCCGCCATCGAGGGCGAGCTCACCCATGAGGAGCGTGCTTTCCAGCCTCTCGGTCGACACCACACCTTTGGCGGCCAGGAGCCCAACGGCCACGGCGAGGTCGAACCCGGACCCCTGCTTGGGCACGTCCGCCGGAGCGAGGTTGATGGTGATCCGGCTCTCGGGAAACCTATAACCGCTGGTCGTCAATGCCGCCCGCACGCGCTCGCGCGCCTCCCGCACCGACGTGTCGGGCAGCCCAACGGTGTGGAACGCCGGGACGCCATCGGCCAAATAGACCTCGACGCGCACCAGCAACCCTTCGATACCGCGAGTCGCCCCGGTCATCGCGCAAGACAGCATCGACGAGAAGAGACGAAAAGCGCGGACTGATCCCACCCGGGAAGGTGGCTGGTTTACCCGTCGGTGACTACTCGGCAGTCTCGATATCTAGCGTCGCCACGACTCGATAGCCGCTTCCGCATTGAAAGACATCTCGGAAGATCCGATCGGCCAGCTGGGCGCCCATCTTGGTATCGACACCAATCTGCAGGAGGTAGGACAACTCGGTCTCAGTGATTGCTTCCAGGCCCTCGAGCCCCTTCAGGCGCTGCTGCTCCTGGGGCGACATATTGACCCGTGGCAGATCGAAGGTCAGCCCCTCCCCCTTGTTGTAGGTAAATTGGAGGAACTTCCCATCGTCGGTCTCGAAGATCACGAAGCCCCCTTCCGTGCCCGACGCAATCAAGTCGTCCATGGCAGTCTTCATGTGCTTCTTGTGGTCGGTCTTGAACTCTTTCACGGCTTCCATGCCTCACCGACTGTTCAGTCCTTTGCAAAGTGAAGGCATTGGCGCTTATTTCTTGCACTGAGGGATGCGAATGCCTATTGATCGAGGGCCTTCACGCGAAGCTGAGCGAACCTACCACCCTCCAAATGGACCTGTCAAGAAGGTCACGAGCTTGTATCTCAACGATGGCTGGCCTCTTCTTTGAGCGGGTCAGACGCGGATGAAGACGCTTTCCTCGTTGCCCAGCTCGCGCGCCGAGGGGGTCAGGATGGTCGCGGGCCCGATGGGGAGCTTCCGTCCGTCTTCCAGAGCCCGACGCACGTCTTCCTCGGAGACGAAATCCAAGGGCCGGGTGGGCGAGGGAGGTTTGGATTCCACGCGCTCTGACTCCGTATTCGGGACCGTGGTCGATGACGCCGCGGGGTGGCGCTGGCCGGCGTCACGGCTGGCACCAAGCCCCCGTCCGAAAAGAAACCGCTCGACGCGCTCTTCGATCGAGGGAACCGCGCTGGCCACGACCGGAGGAGCGAGTCTAGGAGAAAGCGCACCCCCGGGGGCGCTGTATTCCGCGACCGCCGCCTTCACATCGACCGGCCGCACTTCGAACGCGAGGCGCTTGATGTTGATGAGATGGAGGGGCGTGATGTTGTCCGAAGTGATGTTGCCGCCGTAGGCGCCGCACCCAAGAGTCATGGCCGGATCGAGGCCCGTGCTGAACCCGACTGCGCCGTGGGTGGCGGTCGAGTTGACGATGATCCGGAATGCCGGTTTCTGGAGCGCGAACTCCATGATCACGTCCCGGTTCTGCGAATGGATGGACAGAGTGTGACCCATTCCGCCGTAGCGCAGAATCTCCTTGCATCGCTCGCAGGCCTGCCGCCAGTCTTTGACGACATAGAAAGCCAGAATCGGCGAGAGCTTCTCGATGGAGAGCGGATAGTCTCGACCCACGCCCTCGAGCTCGGCGACCAGAACCCTCGTCCCGGGAGGGACGGTGAAGCCAGCTTTCTGGGCAATGTAGGTGGCGGCCTTGCCGACGATTTCCGGGTTGGCCAGTCGACTGGGCGTGATGGCGACTTTCTCCAAGGCACGCATTTGCTCAGCGGTGAGAAACACGCCTCCCTGCTTGGCAACCTGTTCCCTGACCTGCCCGGAGATGGACTCATCACAGACGAGAGCTTGTTCCGAGCAACAAAGCGTGCCGTTGTCGTAGCTCTTCCCGGTGAGTACGTCTCCCACCGCTTTGACCACATCCGCGGTGGACTCGATGTACGCGGGGACGTTCCCCGGACCGACGCCGAAGGCGGGCTTTCCGGAGCTATAGGCGGCGCGCACCAGCCCCATCCCGCCGGTGGCGAGAATGACGGACGTCGCTCGGTGACGCATCAGCTCCTGAGTACCTTCGATCGATACGTGCTCCATGCACTCGATGGAGCCCTCGGGCGCGCCCGCGGCGAGGGCCGCGCGACGCATGACGTCGGCGGCGGCGCAGATACATTTCTTGGCGGCGGGATGGGGGGACAGGACCACCGTGTTGCGCGCCTTCAGGCTGATGAGAACTTTGTAGATCGCCGTGGATGTGGGGTTGGTGGATGGGATGACCGCGGCAATGACCCCTACGGGCTCCGCGATCTCGTAGAGCTTCTTCTCCGGTACCTCGCGAATCACGCCCACCGTCTTCATGTCCTTGATGAATCGGTACACGTCGACGGCGGCGAATTTGTTTTTGACGAACTTGTGCTCGACAACGCCGTAACCGGTCTCTTCCACGGCAAGCTTGGCCAGGTCCATGGACGCGTCCGACGCAGCCTGCGCGACCGCGGCGACGATGCGATCGATCTTGTCTTGTGTGAAATGGCCGAGCGTATTCCACGCTTCTCTCGCGCGAGTGACGAGAGTCCGCGCTTCCTGAACGGATAGGAGATCGGCGTCCTTCACCAGAGCTGGATTCATCAGCTTCCCGAGACGTCGCCTTCCTGAGTGGCCGAGTGGTCTTAGGACGGACGCGGTAGAATCTCTTCGACCCCAACGTCGGGGCGAGGAATGATGTGGACAGCGACCAGTTCGCCGACTCGTCGCGCGGCCGCGGCGCCGGCATCGATCGCCGCCTTTACGGCACCGACGTCCCCCCGCACGAGAACCGTCACCAGCCCCGCGTCGATATATTCGCAGCCGATGAGCACGACGTTGGCGGTCTTGACCATGGCGTCCGCGGCCTCGATCGAGCCGATGAGACCCTTTGTTTCGATCATGCCCAGGGCTTCCATCGTCCCCCTTTTCCAGGATTCGCTTGAAAAACGCCTTGGCTACGAGCGGGCTTGGAATGTTTGAACGTGCGCCCTTTACGAGGGTGGCAATATAGCAC
>JBOGJF010000788.1:0-6483 GCA_050747785.1 Vicinamibacteria bacterium | reverse complement strand
AGTGGGTGAGTGGAATTCTCTACTTCTTCACCGGGGCGCTTCTAGGTCTGGGCTGGCTCTACGACTTCTGGACCCTCAACGACCAGATCAGCCTCGTCAATAGCTAATGCCGCGGGGCCCCACACATCCCACTGCTCAGTGCTCCCTCGCTCCTCGCTCGGGAGCTTCAGGGCAGCTGATGGCTCGGGCTCGACTTCCGGCGACTACACTTACTTGCGGCCTCCGCTCGACTAGCGTCGCTCCTCAATCGCAAGGGGACCCCACCCCCGTGCGCCTCGCTTCGCGACTCGCCTTCGGCTCGCGCTTCGCTCGGGCTGACGGCTCCGCGGCCGGCGGGCGCCTGCGGGCGAGTTGAGGACTCCCGACGACACTCCGGCCTCGACGGCCGCAAGCATAACACAGGATTGCTCTTGTGGCTGTAGGTAACCGCTACGTCACCGCAACTGACTCCCGCCACCAAGTTTCGCTCGCCATGATGGACCTGCGCAACGTGGTGACCTCACCGATGAGCCGGTCCGAGGTAACGAGTGCGAGGACCTGGGGTGGGAAGAAGGTCCGAAGCGCTCCCCCCGGACCGGCTCTGGATCGCGGGCATACTCACCTTGGCGTCCACTCCCCGGATAAAGGTTCGAAAGTCTTTGCTTCGAAAAGGACGTTGATGCCATGAGTGGTTCCGTCGTCACGGTCAAGATAAGCAACTTGTCTCGTTTGAAAAAACTTCGGGTACTCGTCGCCGACGACTACGCACCGATCCTCGACCTCGTCCAACATGTTCTTGCACCGAGGTTCGAGATCGTCGGGCTGGTCGCGGATGGGGAATCATTACTCGACGCCGCGCGCCGACTCCAGCCGGACGTCATCGTCACCGACATCAGCATGCCACTGCTGAGCGGACTCGAGGCGGCGCACCGAGCTTGCCAAGAGCGCCCTTCCGCCCAAGCTCATCTTCCTGACGATGAATGACGAACCTTACGTGGTCGACAAGGCTCTCTCCTTGGGAGCCTCGGGCTACGTCTTCAAGTCACGGCTGATGTCCGATCTGGAGCAAGCCATCGATACCGCCATGCGCGGTGAGGTCTTCGTCTCACCGACTCTCCGCCCCTGGAATACTTAGTGTATTGGGGCCGTGCGGCCGCCTGACCAGGTTGGGTCGCAGCATCCGGCTCCACAGCTTTGCCTCGCGGGTGCCCATGGAAGGCCCCACCCTGTGCTAGAATCGCGACCCGATCCTCTCGACTCGGTGGGGCGCCAGTGACCGACTTTCTTCCGTTGGGCAAGCTCAAGCCGCAGTTATTGCGGGAGTTTCTCTCCCGTCATGTCGTGGCAGACCCGCGGGTCTTGGTGGGCCCTCAGATCGGAGAGGACGCCGCGGTCATCGACATGGGTGATCGCTTCCTCCTCTTGGCCTCCGATCCCATCACCTTCATGCCCGATCGAATCGGCTGGTACGCCGTTCAAGTCAACGCCAACGACATCGCCGCGATGGGCGGACGCCCGCTCTACTTCTTGTCCACGCTGCTGTTACCCGAGGAGACGGTGACCGCGGTCGAAGCGGAGGCCATCTTTGCCGACGTGGCGGGCGCCTGCCGGGAGCTCGGTTGCACGCCAGTGGGCGGGCACACCGAGATCACCTCCGGGATCAATCGCCCCATTCTCTCCGGCACGATGGTCGGAGAAGTCGAGAGAGACCGACTCGTCACCTCGTCCGGAGCGCGGGCCGGAGATATGCTGGTGCTGGCCCGGGGGATCGCCATCGAGGCCACCGCCATCCTCGCGCGGGAAAAAGCGGAAGAGGTCAGAAACGCACTGGGCGCCGATTTTCAGCGTAAGGCCCTTCGATTTCTCGATGATCCCGGTTTGTCGGTTCTTGGTGCCAGCCGGGCCGCCTGCGCGGCGTCGGGAGTCCATGCGATGCACGATCCCACCGAAGGAGGAATCGCCAACGCCCTCTGGGAGTTGGCGGAGGCTTCGGAAGTGGGGCTGGTGGTCAGTGAAACGGAAATACCCCGCTACTGGGAATCGAACGAATTGGCCAAGTTGTTCGACTTCGATCTGCTAGGGGCCATCGCGTCGGGTGCGTTGCTCATCGCAACGGAGGAGAAGAAGACGTCGTCGGTCCTCGATCACCTAACCGAGGCCGGCATCGAGGCCAACGTGATCGGCCGGGTCGTCAACCGGGAGACGGGCGTCAACTTGCTGCGCGGAGAGCAAACCATTCCGCTTCCCCGCTTCGATGTCGATGAGCTCAGCCGCGTCCTATAGGACAACCCTCGTTCGTCGAATCCATGTCCGCTCGAGCTGGAAACGACGTCATGGAAGTCGACGATCTCTTCCGGCTACTGCAAGCTAGCCGCCAGCGGCTCAAGGAGACAACCGCCGCCGAACGCATCGAGAAGCTCGACCGGATCGGCCGGGCCATCCTCGAACGACTACCCGAGCTGAGCCAAGCCCTCTACGGAGACCTTCGCAAGCCCGAGCCGGAGACCGTGCTAAGCGAAGCCTACCCGGTTCTTTCCGAGATCAGGCATGCTCGTCGCAACCTCCAGGATTGGCTTAAGCCCCTGCCGGTCCCGTCGCCGCTGGTCCTGTTCAACGCCCGGAGCGAAATCCGCTACGAGCCGAGGGGGGCTGTCCTCATCATCGCCCCGTGGAACTTCCCATTCCAGCTCGCCGTGGCTCCCCTGGTCTCCGCCCTCGCTGCGGGTAACGCCGTCGTCGTGAAGCCCTCCGAGCTCGCCCCCCGAACTGCCGCGTTCACGAAGCGTCTGCTCGCCGAGCTCTTCGATCCCAGCGAGGTCGCCGTGGTCGAGGGGGACCGGCGGATCGCCCAATCACTCGTCCGACTTCCTTTCGACCACATCTTCTTTACCGGCGGCTCACGCACCGGCCGGGAGATCATGGCCACGGCGGCTGCCAATCTGACTTCGGTGACGCTGGAGCTCGGTGGAAAGTCGCCAGCGATTCTGCACGCCTCGTCGGACATCCGCGAAGCCGCCTCCAAGATCATCTGGGGGAAATGCCTCAACGCCGGACAGGGCTGCGTCGCTCCAGACTACGTTCTCTTGCCGAAGGACCTGGAGGCTTCATTCATCGATGCCGCGCGGGAGGCTATCGAAGCAAGGTACGGACCGGAAGGCCGGATTGCCGAGAACCCCGACTACGGCCGCATCCTCAATATCGACCACTTCCGACGAGTGAAGAAGCTCGTTGACGACGCGGTTCGAGACGGCGCGACCATCGAAACAGGAGGGACCTTCCGCGAGGAGGGCCTCTTCATTTCTCCCACGCTGCTCCGTGGGATCCCAGAGAACGCCGATATCCTCCAGGAAGAAATCTTTGGGCCGGTGCTGCCCATCGTCCCCTATCTCGCCTGCGATGACGCGGTGCGGTTCGTCAATTCCCGACCGCGCCCGTTGGCCCTCTACGTTTTCGGGAAGAACGAGAGCGCGACCGAGGTCTTCCTTAGTGAAATCGGCGCCGGCACCACCGTGGTCAACGACGTCGTCGTTCACTTCGGAAGCCCCTACTTGCCGTTCGGGGGTTTTAACCACAGTGGTATCGGTAAATCACACGGTTTCTTCGGTTTCAAGGCGTTCTCTCATGAACGGGCGATTCTCCGCCAACCCAAGAGAAGCCTCGCCAGGCTCCTCTATCCACCGTACCATCGATTCACGAGAAAACTCATTCAACTCACCGCTCGTTTCTTCTGATTCTGTGGCAAAATATTCTATTCCCATTTTTTCCATGGACAACGTGCGCGTCGAAAGAACCGAGGAGCAGACTACTAGCACCTCCCCGCCCGTGGGCGAACGGAAGACGCGCAAGCTCCTCGTGGATCGGCTCAGGGTCGAACGGCTCGCGCTGCTGTTGTCCGTAGCTCGCGATCTCTCATCCATACTCGATCTGGATCACCTCCTCAACGAGGTCGCCCCTCTCCTCCGCGATATCATCCCCTATGAGCATTTCAGCCTGTTCCTGTACGACCGAGAGCGTGAGGAGCTGACATGGAGAGTCGGTATCGGCTACTCGGAAGAGTCACGCCGTTGGCTACAGCGAATCCCCGTGGCCAAGGGTCTGGTGGGTAGGGCGATCCGCACGTTCTCTCCGATTCTCTCGCACGACGTGTCCGCCGAGCCAGACTTCCTTCCGGCCAAGACCGATCGCGGCGAGATCCCCCGTTCCGCATTGGCCGTTCCGCTGATTCATCAAGGCGAGCCCGTGGGGGTGATGACCTTGGAGAGCACTCGGCGTGGTGACTTCAACGACGAGCAAGAACAGATGCTGAGCGCGCTCGGAGGCACACTGGCCATCGCCATCGTCAACGCCCGCCTCTACGAAGAGCTTCGTTCTCGCGAGAGGAAGCTCGACAACGACCTGCAACTCGCCAAGCAGGTCCAACGGAGCATGCTTCCCGAGGAGCCACCGGACATTCCAGGATTCGAGATCGGAACCGCCTACCATCCGGCGGACAATCTGGGCGGCGATTTCTACGACTTTCTCCGCCTTCCCTCGTACCGGAGCGGCTTCGTGATCGCCGACGTATCGGGCAAGGGCGTCGCCGCGGCCATGATCATGGCTGCTTCCCGCGGCGCGGTGCGGTCCGCCGCGCAATATCAAGAGCAACCGAACGCCGTGCTGCACGCCGCCAATCGTCGTCTGTTTCGAGACATCCAACGAAACGTGTACGTCACGATGTGCTATGGGGTCCTCGATCCGACCCAGGGAAGCCTCACTTATTCGAGCGCGGGGCACGTGCCTCCCCTTCTCGTAAGAGGGAGTGGAGAGGTGAGCTACCTGGAGGCGGGCGGCACGGTCCTGGGAATGTTCGACGGCAGTGGATTCGAGGAACAGACGGTTGTTCTGCGCTCGGGCGATCTGCTGTGCTTCTATACCGACGGCATCGTCGACGCATTCGACGGGAACGACGATGTCTACGGGGCGGAGCGTCTCGAGAAACTGCTGCGAGCCACCCGACCTCTGCCGGCCACCGAGATCTCCCGGCTCATCGTCGCCTCCGTCGAGGAGTTCTCCCGCGATTGCGCGCAACACGACGACATGACCGTCATCGTCTTGAAGTCGGTGTAGGGTCTCGCGGACAAGGAAACTCAACGGTTTCCGTGGCTTGTCGTCCAGACGTCGACTTTTGCGTCCGAGCGTGGGCTTTCTCCTACAGGGCGCCTTGATTCCACCACACTTGTTGCAGATGGGACGCCTAAAACCAATCGACCTTGGTCGCAATTTATTCAACTGCTTGCACTTAGGACCCGAGCCCCACGGAGGGGATGGCCTGGAAGTTGCATCCGAGCCCGGGCGAGGATTGGTGTGGCCGAAGACCCGAAATCCGAAGTCAAGGAACCGAGCAGCGAGCTATCGTCGCGGGCGGTGGCCTTACAAGGCCTTCTTCGCCTGCTCATCAAAGCTCAGAAGGCCCTCAGACTCTACGAGGCTAACAACGCCATCGCCCATCGGCTGGAGAACGATCTCTATGCGAAGCTCTTCGCTCATCTCGAGGAGGAAGGATCCTTCGAGCTAACCGTACAGGAGTACAAGATCCTGTTCGGGGATGACGAGATCTACGAAAGTCACGACCGGAACGACAGCCTCGCCTTCACGCTCTTTCGCGATGGGATCCGCCGCCTCAGCTTTCATCCCGGACTCGAGGGCCAGGAGCTTCATGGTTTCCTGAGCTGTCTCAATCGCGCCGGCGTCCATTCCAAAGAACAAGACGACCTCGTCACTCTCCTCTGGGAGCAGGATTTCAAATCGATCAAGTACTTCGCGATCGAGGATCTCAAGGACGAATCGACTGGCCCCAGCCTCCAGAAACAGCTCCAGTCAGGCACGACGGGGGAAGGAAGCGGCGGCGTCACGCCCGACAGCGTGAGCATCAAGGATCTCAAGCAGCCCAACGCCTACCTCCCCAACGAAGCATGCCGACTGAGGGAGGAAGAGATCGAGGCTTTGCGTGCCGAGCTGGCCAACCAAGAGAACGAGCCTTATGGCGCCTTGGTCGTGGAGCTCGCCATCGAGCTCACCCTGCAAGAACGTAGGCGAGAGGAACGTGAGCGGTTGGTCGAGGGTACCGTGGCGATCGTCGATCGGCTTCTCCAGGACGGGCAGCTTCGCGAGTTGGCGCGACTGTGTGAGCATCTCGAAGGATTGGCCGACATGTTGCTGGCGAACTCGGAATCCGTCGGCCACCTTCGCGAGAAAGTATTTCGCGCGCTGGGAGAGGCCGACCGCGTGAGCAGGTTCCTCGAGCGAGTGGAGCATTCACGAGCGCTCAAGCCTTCCGAGCTGACGACATTCCTGGCGCGACTCGGCCCGAGCGCCCTCCGGTCACTGATACCAGCGATGAGCCGCATGACGACTTCTCCTTATCGTCGAGCCGTCGCCGACGCCATTCTCGCAGCCAAGGAGGGGGCCGTCGCCGAGCTCGGGCGCCACAAACCTACCAATGGGGATCTGCCCGACGCGACGCTC
>JBOGJF010000787.1:0-2839 GCA_050747785.1 Vicinamibacteria bacterium | reverse complement strand
CCACTGCCCACGGGCGAAAAAACGACCGTGGTCGTGGGCATCACGGTTACCAATCCCCCCGGCCCCGACTTGACGGTTGAGAAACTCTCCTGGCCGCAGACCGTCGTGATCGGGAGCACCGTGAACCTCGTTCACACCGTTCGGAACATCGGGACGCTCGACGCAGTCGCATCGAACGGCGGCTTCGTCACCCGAATCTATGTGGACGGCCAGCGCCTCACCACGCCAGGAGCCTCCCGGAACATACCGAACCTCGCGGCCGGCGCCGGCAATACCAGCGGCTTGCAGTGGACGCCGCCGTCCTGCGGTCAATCATTCACGGTGCACATGAAGACCGACGACACCGCGCTGGTGGCGGAGATCCGCGAGGACAATAACACCACGCCCGTGCACACCATCACCGTCTCGTGCACTTCTTCGCCCGATCTCGTCATTGAGACGCTTGCGGTCGATCCGAGCCTTCCCGCCTCCGGCTCGATCCCCAAGTTCGTCGCGACGGTGCGGAATGCCGGAGTGACATCTGCGGGAGCCTCTGAGACGCGGTTGCGCCTCGACGAGGGAAGCGACGGTAGCTGGGATCTCCAGGTGACTTCGAGCACCAGCACCCTGAGCGCCGGCGCCACCTTCACCCATGTCTGGTTCGATGAATGGGTTGCCAAGGTCGGCAAGCACGCCGTCGAGGTGTGCGCCGACGCCGCAGGCTCCGTAGTCGAAGGCGTTCCCGGGGGAGAGGACAACAACTGTCGGCTTCTCTCCTTCGTCGTCAAGGCGGGAAATTGAAGGGCGCTGCGTCACGGAGAGATCGGCTGGGCCGAGGGCTCGAATGATGGATCGCCGCGCGAGCTATTGCCCGCGCGACCTACTGGAAATCTCGCGGAAAGGTTTCGCGCCAGACGCGCTCGCGCACGAGCTCGCCATCTCGTCTCAAGCGCCGCGTGTAAACGAGCTCGAAGCTCTCGCCATCGCTCTCGAAGTCGAGGATGCCCTCAAAAAGAAGGGTGCGCCCCGGCAGCTTGATGGTGATGCCATATTCGCCCACGACCGACGTGTTGCCGGGGTTTCGATCGTCGGCGCGGTGCGTGATGCGCTCATCGACCTCATGCACTCCCCAAGGGTATCGCGACGCGCTCCGGTTCTCGAGCACCACGGAAGCGGTTCCGCGCCCCTCGTTCCTCAGAACTCCTTCGAGCTCCGAATAGCCTGAGACGGTCCCGATTTCCAGCTCGCCGTATCCGGGCAGCTCCGGATCCTCGGCGGGCGTAAGGAAGGTCGGCACGGGCCGATCCTCGTGGGGCACGACTGGCAGAGCGAGCCGGGTGGGGACCGAACCGCCCAAGTGCAACGTCGTAGTCATCGGGTAGGGCGTCGGCCAGAACATCGGCCATTGCGCGTTACTAATGGACAGGCGCACCCGATGGCCCCTCGGAAAGACCCACGATGTGAAATGCATCTCGACGTCGAGAGGATACGTCTCGCCGGGCGCGAGGGGCTCGGGCTCGGACGCGGAGCGCCGGTGGGCCCCGTTCAAGCCGGCGCCGGTGATGAGCGTGACACGGCCATCGGGAGCGACGTCCGAGAGCCGCGCGAACCAGTGAGCGAGCGGGGCGCTGGCCGAAGCGTTGAGCAGAACCCGCGGGAAGCCTAGGACCTCAACGTCCTCGCCGAGGGGCTCGCTGTCGTAGACGAGACTCTTTTCGTCGGTGGGCCTTTGGTCGGCGGCGAAGTCACCCCACCACATCACCGATCCTCCCGCCTCGATGCCGATGCTCGGCTGGTAGGCCAACGAATGAGCGTTCCGCGTCGGCGGCGTCGACCTCAGGGTGTGATCCGAGTGCAGGTTGAGGATCCAGTCACGGCCGCGCTCGAGCGGCCAACCGTCTTCGAAACGCCAGTCACCCGGCGCTTCACCGAGCTCGACACCCGGCGGATGCCATCGGCGAACGTACACGGCGAGTCGAGGCTCGTCCAGAATTCCGGTCTCGCGATCCTTCAGCCACCGGTTGAACCAGCGGACGGCCTCGTGCCGCCATTCCATCGATGGCTCTGGATAAGCATCGTTGGGCCAGGCGTGGGCCCATGGGCCGATCATCGCCTTCACCGGCGCCCGAAGATGCTGGAGCATGCGCGGCACACTATCGCGGTAGCCGTCGTACCAACCCCCAATCACAAAGGTCGGAATCTTGATGGAATCGTAACGCTCGTTGAGGGAAGCCCGATCCCAGAAGGGACCGTCTCGCTGTTGCTGTTTGTAGACGAGGAGCCACGGTGTCGTGTCGAAGCGTTCGCGAAAGTACGCCTCGTCGATGACGAAGTTCGGTGCACCGGGAACGAAATTCTCGACGTCCTGCGCGATCTCGTACGAGTCGACATGCACCACCCCGTCGATGAAATGAACGTCGTCTTGATAGATATCGTCGGTGCCCTCGATCGCCAGGACGGCCTTGAGCGCAGGTGGGTTGCGCATGGCCATCTGAATCGAGTTGAAGGCGCCCCAGGAAAGGCCGAACATGCCGACCTTGCCGCTCGAGAACGGCTGCCGAGAAAGCCAGTCGATGACCGCCTCCCCGTCTCGTTGCTCTTGCTCGGTGTACTCGTAGTCGACCAGCCTACCTTCGCTCCCCCCGGTGCCACGGATGTCTACCCGCGCGACGACGTAGCCGCGCGCAACGAAGTAGGAGAAAAGCGGGTAGCGGCTCCCGCGACTCTCGGTCTTTCGGTAGGGGAGATATTCGAGAAGTACCGGGAAGCGCTCCCCGCCGCGACCGCCTGAGGGCATGTACAGATCCGCGGCCAGACGTACGCCGTCCGGCATCGGGATCCACGCTTCACGGAGCTCGAT
>JBOGJF010000786.1:0-7716 GCA_050747785.1 Vicinamibacteria bacterium | reverse complement strand
GCTCCATATCGACCCCAAGCTCCGTGCAGAAACCCTTTCTGTGGAGCAATTTGCAGAGCTCAGTCACTTTTGCGGTAAAACCGCTTGATTGTTCTGCTAGTATTGAAGTGGTTTCTCAGCTTTGGATGGCTAAGTCCTTATTTCTACGTGGTGTCTGAGTTGTGAGCCGATCTCCGCGCCGCCGCTCGAAGTCGCACGGGCCTGTCGAAATCGTTCCGCTCGGAGGGCTGGGCGAGTTCGGACTGAACATGATGGCGATCGGGATGGGAGACACGTGTTTCATCGTGGACGTTGGGGTGATGTTTCCGGACCACGAGCTGCTGGGAGTCGATCTGGTGATCCCCGACATGTCCTACGTGTTCAAGAACAAGGAGAGAATCAAGGCGGTCTTCCTCACTCACGGTCACGAGGACCATATCGGAGCGCTGCCCTACTTGTTGTCCGAGGTTCCACTGCCGGTCTACGGAAGTCGTCTCACGCTCGGAATGTGTCGTCACCGATTGGAAGAGCACGGGCTCGCCGGCCGCACGAAGCTCCGTGCGGTCGCGCCCGGTCAGACTCAGACGCTCGGGCCTTTCAAAATTGATTTCATTCAGGTGTCCCACAGCCTGGCGGACAGCATGGCGCTTGCCATCGACACGCCTCACGGCCGGATCATTCACACCGGCGACTTCAAGTTCGACCAGTCACCGGTCGTGGGAAAACCCATCGACATGCATCGTCTCGCCGCTTACGGAGAGCAGGGAGTGCTGGCGCTTCTCTCCGACTCCACCAACAGCGAAGTCCCCGGCCATACCGGCTCGGAGAAAGACGTCACCCATGCCTTCGAGGAGATCATCAGCCGCACGCCGCACCGGGTCTTCATCGCTTGCTTCACGTCCAGCACGCACCGCATCCAGCTGGCCATCGATCTCGCCGCGAAGCACGGTCGGAAGGTGGCTCTCCTCGGACGCAGTATGTCGCAGAACGTTCAAACCGCCATCGATCTCGGCTACCTCCGCGTTCCCGCCGGCCTTCTCATTCGCCCCCAGGAGATTCAGAAGTTGCCGCGGGAGAGAGTCCTCGTTCTCACCGCCGGAAGCCAAGGGGAACCGTTCTCCGCGCTCTCGCAGGTCGCGCTCGGAAATCACAAGCACGCGGCGATCGAACCGGACGACACCGTGGTCCTTTCCGCTCGCGTCATTCCTGGAAATGAGCGCGCCGTGTCGCGGATCGTGAACCACCTCTACCGACGAGGCGCGAACGTCGTGCTTCCTTCCTCGGCGGCGGTACACGTCTCTGGTCATGGGAGCGCGGAAGAGCTGAAGCTCATGCTGAACCTGGTGCGTCCGCAATACTTCGTACCGATTCACGGGGAGTGGCGCCAGCTGGTTTCTCACGCCCGCATCGCCAGAGACCTGGGCATGCCCGCGGAGCGCGTGCTGCTCGCCGAGGACGGCGACGTCATCCAGCTCGATGGAAAAGGTGGGCGTATCGCGGGCAAAGAAGAGACGGGCCGCGTCTTCGTGGACGGGAGCGAGCTCGGCGACGTGAGTGACATCGTGCTCCGCGATCGGCAGCATCTCTCCGAGGGCGGGATCGTGATACCGGTGGTGTCGATCAACAAGCAGAACGGCCGCGTCGAGACCGAGCCCGAGATCATCACCCGCGGCTTTCTCTCCGGAGAGGACGACGGACTGCTCGACGAGGTGCGCGATCTCATCGTGGCGACCGTCGAGGAATCATCCCTCGAGGAAGTGGCCGACTGGGGTCTCATCAAGGACAAGATTCAGTCCGAGCTCCGGCGCTTTTTTCGCAAGCGGACCCACCGCCGGCCGATGATTCTTCCCGTGGTGATGGAGAGCTAATGCCAGGGCCGACGACAGTGCCAGCCGCAGCCATGAGCCGATGCGCCGCCCCTGTTGGCCGCCAAACGATGTGGTTGCTTCGACCGGACCTAGCCAGGCGGCGGGCCCCACGGCATTGAGACAAGCCAATGCCTCTACACATCGCCGTGCTGCTAGGCCTCATCCAGGGTCTCACCGAGTTTCTGCCCGTCTCGAGCTCGGGACACCTGGCCGTGGCGCAGTATTTCCTGCCCGGATTCAGCCAACCGGGGCTACTTTTTGATATCGTATTGCATCTAGGAACCTTGTTAGCGGTGCTCGTCTATTTCCGGCAGGAGATCGTGTTCATGCTGCGGGCGCTGGGGCCCGGCAATGAGGGCACGACCTGGCGCCAGCTGTGGATTCTGCTGGTGGTCGGGACCCTCCCCGCGGTGGCGTTGGTTCTGCTCTTTGGCGACCTGATAACGGAGAGCTTTTCCGATCTCTGGATAGTGGGAGTGACCTGGATGGTGACGGGCGTCCTCCTCTTGAGCACAGCGCGGCTCACCTCGAACCAACGTGGCTTCGGAGACATGAAGGTGACCGACGCTCTGACGGTCGGCCTCTTCCAGGGCGCGGCTCTATTACCCGGGCTTTCGCGTTCCGGCTCCACGATCGTCGGTGGACTGCTGCGCGGTCTCACCCATGATGCCGCGGCGCGCTTCTCGTTTTTGTTGTCCATTCCCGCCATCATCGGCGCGGCCGTCTACGAACTGCCCGGGGTGAGCCTGCTCGAAACCGACGCGGCGGCTCCTTACCTGGCAGGCTTTGCCACCGCATTTCTGGTTGGCCACGTTTCCATCGGATTCGTCCTGCGTCTCCTGGCGATACGACGTTTCCACCTTTTCGGCTACTACTGCCTGTTAGCGGGAGGAGCGCTTCTTGTCTACGTCGCGTCCCATCTACCGTAAGAGCGAAGTCGATCGCTCGGCGTACCGAGAGCGGCTCTCGGAGGTGGCGGGCGTCTGCCTTCTCGCTCTTTCGCTGATGGTGGCGGTCGGGCTGCTCTCGTACTCCCCGGAAGATCCCGCGTGGTACTTCAAGGAGACCTCGCGTCATACGACCGAGAACCTCATCGGCCCCGCGGGGGCGTTCTTCTCGGAAGCGCTCCTTCAGCTCCTGGGACTCGCCGCCTACAGCGTCGTCGCCTTGCTCCTCGTTTCTGGCTGGAGTCGCTTCTGGTGCCACCAGCACGAGGGCGGCTGGTCGAAGAACTTCGGTCTGGTGAGCACGGTGTTGAGCCTCGCCGGGCTCCTTGCCCTTTCGCTCCAGGAGGTGCCCTTCAAAGGGGCCATCCTACCGGCCGGCGGAGCCGTGGGGCATCTCCTCGCCGTGTACCTCTCGTCCGCCATGGGCGAAGCCGGGGCGTTCATCCTTCTCGTGACCACGCTCTTCGCCGCGCTCATGGTCGCAACGCGCTGGTCGTTGAGCGCGGCCGTCAAGACCCTAGCCACCTGGCAACGAGCCAAGAGCGCGGAGCTCATCACGGCGTTCAGTCATTTTCGCGAGAGCCGGCGCAAGGAAAAACTCCGCGAGCGGGTCGTAAAGAAACACGCCAAGCGGGCTCTCGAAATCACTAAAGACAATGCGTCGCCGATCGACGACCCGGTAGCGATGGTCGAGCAATCGAAGGCCAAGCCGAGCCGGCAGGAGATGCTGCCGTTCACGCCCAAGAAGGGCCGCTGGACCATGCCGCCCTTCACGATACTGGAATCCCGTCCGGAGGAAGTGAAGCTCGACGACAAGGAGCTCATGGAGAGAGCGAAGATCCTTCAGGATCGCTGCCGGGAGTTCGCGGTCGAGGGCCAGGTTCTCCAAATCCATCCCGGCCCGGTCGTGACGACGTTCGAGTTCAAGCCCGATGCCGGCATCAAATACAACAAGATCACGGCGCTCGCCGAAGACCTGTGCCTCGCGCTCCAGGCCGAATCGGTGCGCATCGATCGCATCTCTGGCAAATCGACCGTCGGCATCGAAATTCCAAACTCGAACCGCGAGGTGATCGGGCTGAGAGAGCTTCTGGAATCGGAACCCTTTCAATCGAGCTCCTCCCGGCTCACCGTGGCGCTAGGGAAAGGGATCGACGGGGCGACCAACGTCACCGATCTTACCCGCATGCCGCATCTCCTGATCGCCGGAGCGACCGGAAGCGGCAAGTCCGTTCTGCTGAACAGCATCATCTGCTCGGTGCTCTACAAGTCGAGCCCGGACGAGGTGAAGCTCATCCTGATCGACCCGAAGCGCCTCGAGCTCGGCGCCTACCAGGACATCCCCCACTTGCTCACGCCGGTTGTCATCGAGCCCAAGCAAGCGAGCGACGTCCTCAAGTGGGCCGTTTTCGAGATGGAGAACCGCATCAAGATGCTCGCCTCGGAAGGCGTGCGGAACATCGAGCAGTACAACAACATCCTGCGTGGCGCGATCGAGGCCGGAGAGAAGAGAGAGGACGAGGACGGCGAGCCCCTCCGGCCGCTTCCCTACATTCTCGTCGTCATCGATGAGCTCGCCGATCTCATGCTCGTTTCGTCTTCGGACGTGGAGGACTCCATCACCCGGCTGGCGCAGATGGCGCGGGCCGTCGGACTGCACCTCGTCCTCGCGACCCAGCGGCCTTCGGTCGACGTCATTACCGGCATCATCAAAGCGAACTTCCCTTCCCGCATCGCCTTTCGGATGCCGTCGCGGGTGGACTCGCGGACCATCCTCGACGCGAACGGCGCCGAACAGCTCCTCGGGAAGGGAGACATGCTCTTCCTCCCCCCCGGCTCGGCGCGCCTGGTGCGGCTCCACGCGCCCTTCGTCACCGAGGCCGAGGTCGGGAGGCTGGTATCGTTCTGGAGAAAAGCGGGCAGGCCCGAGTACAATCTCTCCATACTGCAGGAACAGGAAAGGGCGGAGCTCGGTGACAACCAGAGGGACGAGCTCTTCGACCAGGCCGCGAGAATCGTGGTGGAGACCGGTGTCGCCTCGGTCTCTCACCTCCAGAGGCGGCTGCGACTGGGCTACAGCCGGGCCGCCCGCATCGTCGACATGCTGGAGGCGGACGGCATCGTGGGCCCCCCGGAGGGCTCGAAGGCGCGTGAGGTCCTGGTTCCCAAGGATTACTTCGATGAGGTGGACCGACAACTTCGGTAGCCGCACGCTGCCGCTCGCCGGTGGAGCGGTCTTGTTGCTTTCGCTCGGCGCTCCGCCGGCCGCGGTGGGAGCCCAGAAGTCTGCCCAAACCCTCTATGAGGAAGCCCTCACCGCCGAAAAAATGCTGTTTTCGTCGAAAGATCTCCAGGACAAGAAAGACTCGTGGCTCAAGGTCGCGCGCCAATACCATCTCGTCGTCTTGAACCATCCGCGCAGCGGCTATTGCGACGACGCCTTGTTTCATGAAGGCGAGCTCTATCGAAAGGCCGGGGTTCGCTTCGGGGATCGCGAGGCGATGCGGCGCGGCCTCGATGCCTATCACCTCATTCTCGAGGGCTATCCGTCCAGCAAGTGGTGCCCCGCCGCTCGCATGGCTCGCGCCGATCTCAACTTGAACTATCTCTCGGATGAAAAGGCCGCGCGGGCGGAGATCGCCGACCTTCTCGAAAGGTGGCCCAAGAGCGCGGAAGCAGCCGAGGCCCGGGGCATCCTGCAGGATCTCGATCGACCGGCGACGACTGTGGCATCGACCGAACGGAGCGTTTCTTCCAGCGCCTCCGGGGTGGCCCACGCCGCCGACCGGCGCGTCGAGGTGAGCAACATCCGGCAATGGAGCGGGAAAGATTACACGCGCATCGTCATCGACACGGCGCGGGAGGTCGCGTTCCGCCGTGGACGCCTGACCCAACCGGATCGGATCTATTTCGACTTGCTCAACACACACTTGTCGGAGAGCCTGGCCAACCAGACCTTCCCGGTCGGCGACGGCTTTCTGAGACAAATTCGGGTCGGACAGAACAAGCCCGACGTGGTGCGGGTGGTGCTCGATTTCGAGAGCATCAGTCGCTACAACGTGTTCTCGTTACCCGATCCCCATCGCCTGGTCGTGGACATTCTCGGCATCGAGCCCGAGCCGGCGATTCCGGCTCCGCGTACCGTGCCCACGCCGACGGCACCTCCGCAGGACCCGCCCATCCCCACGAGTAGCGACGCGCTCGCGAGCGCGACGCTCGACTCCGAGCCCGCGGCCCCGGCGCCGACGGCCGCCGAGATGCCTCCCGACCCCCAACCGGCGTCCGCCGACTTGATCCCTTTGCCCGATATCGTGCTCCCACTCCCCGCCGAGCCCACCTCGGACGGGCGCTTCCCTATCTCGCGACAGCTCGGGCTAGGAGCAAGGAGAGTGATCATCGATCCCGGCCACGGCGGGCACGATCCTGGCGCGCAGGCCGGTGGGCTTCGAGAGAAGGACTTGGTTCTCGATATTTCGCGGCGCGTGGCCAAGATTCTGGAAGACGAAAATACCTACGAAGTCATCCTGACCCGGAGCACGGACATCTTCATTCCGCTCGAGGAACGAACCGCGATCGCCAATTCAAAGGAGGCGGATCTATTCGTTTCCATCCACGCCAACTCCAGCCGGAATCGGCGTGCCCGAGGGCTCGAAACGTACTACCTCAACCTCGCCACGACTCCCGAGGCGGAGCAAACCGCGGCGCGGGAGAACGCGGTCAGTACGCGGCGCATGACCGAGCTTCAGGAGCTCCTCAGCCAAATCATGAACAACAGCAAGATCGCCGAGTCGAAGGAGTTCGCGCACCACGTTCACGGTTCCATGGTGAAGCGCGCCGTCGCCTCGGACAGTCACTCGCGCGATTTGGGCGTCAAGACCGCACCCTTCTACGTCTTGCTGGGCGCGAACATGCCGAGCGTGCTTCTCGAGGTCTCCTTCGTTTCAAACGCCGACGATGCCAAGCTCCTCTCCTCGGACGACTTCCGGCAGAAGATCGCGCAATCCATCGCCGACGGGATCAAGAACTACACGACCTCTCTCAAGGGCGAGACTCACGTGGCCGCGACGCCGTCTTCGCCGCCACCTGCCGGCCAAGACGGCGGCCGCTGACTACGGCGGGCTTATTGGGAAGGCCTTGACCGTCCCCCGGGGCGGCGTTAGCATAGTTCATGACCGCGTTGAACACCGAGCTGCTGAACGTCCTGCTTTGGCTTCAAGCTCAACCGGAGGGCATCACCTTCGTCGATCTGAACAAGTTTGAACCGCAGCCCACGTTTTTCACGTTCATCCTGGGCACCTTCAAGCTCATCGGGATAGGGCTCCTCGTGGTGGCCGTGATCGGAGGAGTCATCGGTCTCCTTCGAATCTGGGTGCGCCGGAGATTTCCGGAGAACCGGCTGAACGGGATCGACGTCGAGCCGTTGACCTTTCTCCACCTCAACGAGCATTCTGAGGCGGAGCCTTAGTCAAACCCTCCCCAATCTCAATTCGGCTGCTGCCAGGCCGGAACAAACCGGATGGTGCAGGTGTCTATTCACATGTATAGAGAATACCGAACCCGCTCTTCGAGGTCGGGACTCCCGGTTCATGCTCACCGAAAAAAAGACAACAACACGAGTCGCTAGCCTACTCGCCGGAGCTGTATTGTTGCTCCTGGTAGACACCTCGAATGTTATTCAGTCGTGACCGTCAGGACGGGGTTTGGAGGCGGCGACTGCGGGTTTCCGTTTGAAGAAGGTAGGGAGTATCGCGTCTACGCGTTCCGCAACGCGGACGCTACGATCTTCTACGAGCAAGGCCCGTGGCTGTTCATCGCATCGGATTACCTTCCTCCAGGAACGGCGAAATACCCTTGGCGTTGAGGATTGCGCTGGATCGGTACCGCGCTCGACAAGAAACCCTTCGCTGGACGCTGGATCACGT
>JBOGJF010000785.1:0-2469 GCA_050747785.1 Vicinamibacteria bacterium | reverse complement strand
TCGCCATCGCCTCGGGTAGGCGCCCCTGGCGATCTCGTATCCAAGCCACGGTGGCCAAAAACGCCGGGTCACCTTCGGCGTGGACGCTCCGTGTCGCTTCGAGCGTGGCCTCTTCGTAGAGGCCCATGGCCAAGAGTTGAGCGATACGCTTTTCGCGGTCCGAGTGGTAGACCCCCAACGCGTCGCGCAGATCGATGCCAACCCGGGCCGGTTCGACGGCGGCGATGGGTGCGAGGACGCCACCGAGCTGTACCAGGTGCTCCTCCGCACGCCGGCCGTAGTAGGTGTTCTTGAACCCGAGCAAGACCTGCCGATAGAGGGCCACGGCCCGATCGACCTGACCCGAGCCTTCGTGTGAGCGCGCGGCCCAGTAGAGGAACTTCGAGAGCTCGTCCGACGCGGGATTTTCGAGCGCCACGCCTTCGAATCCGAACGCCGCCTCCCGATACTGCCTCTGTCGGTACTGGCTCCACAGGAGGCACCACTGCGCGTCCACGTAGTGCTCTCCGTTCCGGAACTCTTTCACGAGTCGCCGGAGGAGCTCGAGCGCGGCATCGTGTTGATCGTCATCCAGGTAGTCGCTGGCAAGATTCCAGAGCGCCTTTTCCGCCCAGGGGCTCGCCGGACTCGCCGTGAGAACCTCGGCGAGCTTCATTTGAAAACCCTGCTGACGGTCATGACGACGGTCGATCAGAGCGCGATAGTAGAGGGCCTCCGCTTTGAGATCGCTTCGGCGCACCTGCTGCAGGATCTGATCAGCGGTTCCGCTCTGGCGAAGGTAGTACTGGCAGACCCCGCGGCGAAGGTGCACGAGCTCGGTGTCGACCTGGCTCTTGAAGTTGGTCAAGAGCGCCGTGTAGTCGTGGTAAGCATCCCGGTAGCGCTCGCTTTCGTAGAGCCGGCCCGCTCGCTCCAAGGCGAGCCGATAGAGCCGACCCGGATCCTCCGCCGGGAGCCTCTTCCGCAGCTCGGTCAGTTTCCGTCCGGCGTCCCGGGCCAACGGGCTGGTCGGCATCTCGTAGTAGAGCCTCTCGAGCAGCTTGACGGCTTCGCGTTCCCGGTCGATCTCGGAGAGAACGTTCCCTAGCTCGTAGAGCGCCTCATCGATGAAATCGGGTTGTCCGTCCGTCAAGATGTCCTGGAACAGTCTTGCCGCTTCGGCGTACTCGCGCGAGTCGACGAGCAGGCGACCCTTCCGGAGGCGAGCCTCGTTGATGAGAGCGAAATCTCCGTGTTTCGTCACCAGGCGATCCAGGATCTCGATCGCCGTGCCCGGCTCGGTGTCCGCGATGGCACCGCTGGCGTAGTAGAGCGCGTGGCCGCCGAGCTCGGTGGAATCGATCGATGGCGACAAGAAACGTTCGGCCGCTTCCCGCGGACGCCTCCCGTCGCGCTCCAAGAGCCCGCTCGCAAATTCCGCGAGCCCTCGTACCAGAGGCGGCTGGTCGTCCGTCGAAAGCCGGGACAGCGCCTCGAGCTTGCCCTCCAGGGACATGCCGGTCGAGGGATTCGACTGGCCTTGGAGGATTTCGGTAATCAGGATGAGCTCGCGACCGGGATGGCGGAAGGGCTCCCACGGAAGATTCGGCGCCTCGGACTCGGAGATCGCTGCTCCCGACGCGGGCTGCGGACGGACAGGAAGCGACGAGGCCCCGAGCAGCCTCAGCAGCAACCCTAGAGAGACCACCGCGCTAGGGACCACCAGGAGCTGTCCTGCGATCCGGTTCATAGCCGATCCTTCCTACCTCGATGCTTCTCGGTGCGGGGACGGGGTTAGCTATACGGACAAGAATGAATACGGTTTGGTTAGCCGGACTAATGACCGAGGGCCGCCGGGTCCCCGTCGGCAAGAATGCGGATCAGCTCATCGTCGAAATAATTCGTGCTTTGACGGATGCGTGACGATACGCGCTCCGAATAGAGTTGCCTGCTCCTTTCGATGTCGTCCTTCAACATCGAGTAGATGACACGCTGCTGTCGTCCTTGCTGCACCTTCGCTTCGTTATAGAGCTTGATCTCTGAGACGAGAAGCCGGGCGAAGCGCTTCGCATCCTCGTGCAGCTTTCTCGTTTCCGGATCCATCGAATCGAGCGATGCCGGCGCCGAGGGAGCGGGAGCCGGGGCTCTCTTGGACACCGCCTGGGCCTCCACATCCTTGACGTTCAACATCACGGTGCCGAATCCCGGGTCGCTCCCGACACCGGGAGCCATCCGCATCGCCGGCGGCGGAGTCGCCGGAGTGGTCTCTTTGAAGGCGGTCACGCGGCCCGACGTGAACTCGGTGGGCGCCTTCCCGGCCGTCTTGGCCACGTTCATCAGGTCCAGAAGCCTGCTCGCGTAGAGGACGAGAATCTCGATCGCTTCCACTTCTCCCAGAGGCTCCCGCGAGTCTCCGCTGTCCGCGTAGACCACGGCCGCGACCTTGTCGCGCAGGATGAGGGGCATCGCAAAGATGTTGGTGGGAAGGAC
>JBOGJF010000784.1:0-3981 GCA_050747785.1 Vicinamibacteria bacterium | reverse complement strand
GGCCAGCTCGTCTGGATGAATCCAGACGGGAAGATCGATGCTTCCGAGGGCGATCCGGCCGACATCCTTGACACGGATCTGTCACCCGATGGCCGTTGGCTGGCCATGAACATGGACGCGGGCTCCGGCCGAGACATCTGGGTGCGGGATCTGGTCCGAGGGGTGACCTCGAGATTCACCTTTGGCGAAAGACGGGAGGTGACGCCTCGGTGGTCCCCCGACGGACAACGCGTCACTTTCGCGATGGAACGGGAAAGTGGCGACTTCGATCTAGCGATCAAAACGATTGCCGGCGGGAACGACGAGATTCTTCTCGAGAGGGAGAATCGTCAATATCCCTCTTCGTGGTCGCCGGACGGTCGCTCCCTCCTTTTTTATGAGCTGCACCCGGACACCGCTTGGGATATCTGGGTCCTTCCCCTCGACGGAGAAGACCGAGAGCCGAAGCCCTTCGCGAACACTCCTTTCGATGAGGTGCGAGCTCGTTTCTCTCCCGACGGCAGGTGGGTGGCCTACGAGTCCACCGAATCCGGGCGCGAGGAGATCTACGTGCGGTCCTTTTCAGGAATCGGCGGCAAGTGGCAGATCTCGACCGGCGGCGGCACCGAACCGCAGTGGAGACGCGACGGGCGCGCGCTCTACTATGTCGCGCCCGACTTGAAGATGATGCAGGTGAGCGTGCAGACCGGTGAGACGTTCGAGGCCGGGATTCCGGAGCCGATCTTCGCGGTCGCTCTGAGACCCGTCACCACCGGCAACCGCTATCTGTTGGCTCCGGACGGGAACTTCTTGCTCTTGAGCTCGCTCCGCGAGAAGAGCACGCCCCCCACGACCATCGTTCTCGACTGGATCGCCGAGCTCGGCCGTTAGGAAATCGAATCAATCGAGCTGGCTCAGCTCCTCGTCGATGAACCCCTTGACGGCTTCGAAGGGCTGGGCTCCGCTCGGGGTGGGGATCCCGTTCACGAATAGACTGGGTGTTCCCGTGACGCCGGCGATCGTCCCGGCTCGTAGGTCCGCTTGGACTTGCTCCGCGTATTTACCGGAATCGAGGCATTCGTCGAAAGTTTTCTGATCGAGTCCCAGCTTTCCAGCCCTCTCCTTTAGACTCGGCACCTGCAGCGAGCGCTGATTCTGGAACATCGAGTCGTGCATCTCCCAGAACTTGCCCTGGTCGTTCGCACACAAAGAGGCTTCTGCCGCCTTCGGGGCATTGGGGTGAATGCTCAGCGGAAACTGACGGAAAACGATGCGCACCTGGTCGCCGTATTCCGCTTTGACCCGGTCGAGCGTGCCGACGAACTGACCACAAAACGGGCATTCGAAGTCTGAGAACTCGACGAGCGTGATCGGGGCATCCTCCGGGCCCACGGCCGGAGAGCCCTCGGTTTCGACGTTCGCCCGATACGGCCCCACGAAATAAGAGACGTCGTCGTCGAACTGCTTCACGAATGCCTGCCGCGCTTCCTGGGACCGCCTGCCCGCCAAGTAGTCTCGAATCTGCATCGAGATCGACTCGTAGGGTCTTCCGCCGATGCGGCCCTTGTTTTCCTCGTACCAGGCTTTCATATCCGCGTCGGTAACATTGACGTCACTGTTGATCTCCTCGAGGAGCTTTTCCTTGTCCATGCCGCGACGGGCCGCTTCCTTCTCGACCAACCGATCGAATACGACTTGTTGGACGGTCTGATGGATAACGGTCTGGCGCTGTCGAAGGTACTGGGCCTCGAAGCTTTCGAGCTGGGAGCGCACGTTCTCCTCGAAATCCGCCAAGGTCACAGGATCTCCATCGACGGTGGCGAGGACTCCCGGATCGGCGGGCAACGAGGGGGATGCGGTGGGTGTGGGTGCAGGTGCCGCTGCCCTGGAGACCGGGTCGGACGGTGAGCAACTGGCCGAGATAAGAATCCCGGAAACGGTAAACCCCAAGATGAGAAGCGTCGGGGTTTCGGTGAGCCACGGTCGACTTGTCTTCATAATTCTCCTTTGATCAGGATACGGCCATCCGCCAGGATCTCGATCTGCTGTCCAGTCTCCAAGACCTGGAAGTCTTCGCGTTTGACGAGGACGACGGGCAATCGCTTGCCGTACATCTCATCGGCCACGATGGCTGCCAACGACAAGAAGGCATCGATACGACGGCAGACAATCGCAGCCGGCGCCGTCCCTGCCTTCACCGATTCCACCAGGACGGCGGTCGTCGTGCTGGAGCCTCGTGTGAATGGTAACCCTAATATCTTACCGCACGCGCTCTTGCCGTTCAAAGGGTGGCGCCGATCGATGATGGTCCCGTCCCGATGGTCGTAGCCGCCCCAGAAACTTAACGGTTCGTTACTTTTGAGAGCTTCCCCCGCCGCCACTCCCCCCACGAGCGGCCTGCCGCGAATGAGCTTGTCCACGTTATCGTTCCTGCCTAGGATCCCCACATCGATTCGTCCCGCACCACACGGCCGGCCACGGCCGAATGAACGCAATCGTGAAGGCTCCCTAGGGCCACTCGGGTCTCCAACATTCCCGGGGCGTAATAGGCGTACTTCGCGGAGTTCGTCATGATGGTCTTGACCGAGGGGGGAAGCATCGGCGTCGCCAGGATGCACGTGTCGACCGTCACCCGGCCGCCGAATGCTTCGAGCGGCTCCAATACGCCGCTCCGGTCCGCCAGCTCCTTCACGGCGCGGCTGGATGTTACCAGGAGCTCGACGCCGGGGTGGCGCCGCCGACCCGAGAGGAGCGGAGCAAGACGGGAAAACTCAGCCAGGGAAAAATGGGGGCTACCGAGCACGACCATGTCGAGCTGGTCTCCCGTGGCGCTCGTCAATTCCCGCCAAGCTGAACGTAGTCCTCCCACGGTAACGTCGAACACTTGCTCGGGAGGATTCCCTTGGAACGCGGCCTGAAGCGTTCGAGCCTCCGGCGTCCTTCCCACGATGTGAAAGAGGGCGACGGTGCCTGAGGAAGACGCGGCGGCGCCCAGCGCCTTGAGCTGGTCCTCGCCCGGCGTCGCCTCGAGTCCGTCGACGACGGGGACTCGATCTTCCGCGAGTCGTCCCATGAGGTGTCCCAGCGCGACGTAGAAGGAATCGTGCTCTTGCAGATGATGCGGGACATCGACCAGGCGCATCAACACCTGGCCCGCGCGGTTCTCGGTGAGATGAAGCCCCACTGCCGGGACCCGGCCCGTGATGGCGGCACAGATGTCGAGGAAATCTGGGTATCGCTCGGTGCGCGCTCCCAATACGGAATTGGCGAAAACGATCGCGTTCGACTCACCCCATGCAATTTGTTGACCCAATCGGGGTGCTGCTCCGGTCTGGTACGGGGCACAGGTCCATGTCGGCTGACAGCCGAGCTTCTGGTAGGCAACCATCTGGCGGTGAGCCTTCTCCGCCCAGTCGGCGGAGACGTTCCAATCCCGCCAATGGTGCTCGTCGAGCCCGCTCACGTTGAGCGTCGTGGGGACGGCGACCTGGGCTCCGAGACTCGCCAGGCGCTCGGCGAACTCCAACCCGGCCTCGCCGATGTAGATCGCGCTGTCGATATGCGCGTGGGTGATATCCATCATTTCCTGGGCGTCGTAGATCTCCGCCATGCGCACGAGAATCGCCATGGCCATTTGGGCGCCGGGTCCGCAGCGTCCCTCGAGCAAATCGCGGTCTCGTCCGGTGAGGTGCAATTCCCATCCTCCCTACCCAAGCGTCAGAATACTCGCAAACCCGCATCCCCGCGAACTAGCTTTGTCGTGCCCGAGCCGGCCGGGCTAGAATCAAACAACTCTGATGAAGACAAGGCCATGACGCGGCGTCGCAATCGAAAGAAGCAAGCGCCAGCCTCGGCGGCACCCACCGTCGCCGCGCGCTCGATCGCTTTTCCGGGACGCTGGATTCTCGTCGGTGTTTTGGCGGTGGCATTGGGCGCCGCGCTGCTCTGGTGGTCGCAGGCCTTGCCGGATCTGGGAACCCCCGCCAGCAGACCCATGAACGT
>JBOGJF010000783.1:0-4089 GCA_050747785.1 Vicinamibacteria bacterium | reverse complement strand
CCACATGAGCGCGTCGGCAGCGGAAGGCACGCTGTTTCTCTTCGATGAGCCGACGACCGGGCTGCACTACGACGACATCCGCGTGCTGCTCGCTGCGTTCGACCGTTTACTGGAGCAGGGGGCCAGCGTTTTGGTCATCGAGCACAACCTCGACGTCGTGAAGAACGCGGACTGGGTGATCGACCTGGGGCCGGAAGGCGGGGAAGCAGGCGGCCGCATCGTCGCCACCGGCACCCCCGAGGACATTGTCGGCGCCGTCGGCTCTCACACCGGGCGCTACCTGGCGCCCCATCTCCGTGAGGAGCCGCCGCGCATCGCACCAGCGCCGCTGCCCAGGCCCGCGGAGCTCAATGGCAACGCCATCCATGTCATCGGTGCGCGTCAGCACAATCTCAAGGCCATCAATGTCGACGTGCCGCGCGACCGCATGGTCGTGGTGACCGGACTCTCTGGCTCGGGCAAGAGCACGCTGGCCTTCGACATCCTATTCGCCGAAGGACAGCGCCGTTTCATCGAGAGCCTCTCCGCCTATGCTCGCCAATACATCCAGGTGATGGACAAGCCCGAAGTCGATCTGCTTTCCGGAATCCCGCCGACGGTCGCCATCGAGCAACGACTCACCCAGGGCGGACGGAAATCGACGGTGGCCACGGCAACCGAGATCTACCACTATCTAAGGCTGCTCTATTCGAAGGTCGGGGTGCAACACTGCGTGCACTGCGATCTCCCCATCACACCCCAGACCGAAGACCAGATCGCGGCGGACATTGCCGGACGCTTCCAGAAGCAACCCATCCTCTTGCTGGCGCCGCTCGTGCGGGCCCGCAAGGGCTCCCACCGGGAGGTCCTGGAACAGGCCGCGAAGGATGGCTATCGACGGTTACGCATCGACGGGACGTTGATTCCCACCGTGGACGCTCGCCCGCTGCGACGCTACGTGGAGCACGACATCGAGGCGGTGGTAGCCGAGCTGGGACGCGAGGCGAACGTGACGGCGGACGATGCCGGCTCGCTACGGGACGCGCTCGAGCTAGGAGGTGGCGCGGTCCTGGTGGTTGGGACTCGACAAACACGCTACTACAACCTGAAGCGTGCCTGCCCGCGATGCGAGACGAGCTACGAGGACATGGATCCACGGTTATTCTCCTTCAACAGCCGGTACGGCGGTTGTCCGCGGTGTCGCGGGATGGGATTTTTGGAGGCTTTCGACCCGGAGCTCGTCGTGCCCGATGAGGAACGCTCTCTTGGCGAAGGCGCAGTGGTGCCGCTGACGGGATGCTCCCCGCGAGGCGGCGGGACGACCCGGGTGCTTCGGATGGCACTGCGGCTCGGCGTGGATCCCAAGCGCCCCTTCGGAAGGCTTCCCGGCAAGCAATGCCGGAATCTCATGTTCGGCACCGACGAGGTGGAAGGCGTGATTCCCTATCTGGAGAGGCTCTACCGCGAAACGAGCGGCGAGACCTCGCTGCACCTCGAGCAGTTTCGCTCGCAAACACCCTGTCCCGACTGCCAGGGGGCAAGACTCAACCCGGTCGCGCGGGCGGTTCGAATCGGGGAAAAGGGCATCCACGAGTTGAGCGACATGACGCCCGAGGGAGTTCTCGCGTTCCTAGCCGGCGCAAATTTCCGTGGACGCGCCAGCGTCATCGCGGAGAACATTCTGAAGGAAATCCGCTCGAGGCTCGCCTTTCTGATGGAAGTTGGACTCTCTTATCTGCAGCTATCGCGGCGCAGTGACACCCTCTCCGGAGGGGAGGCGCAACGCATTCGCCTGGCCGCTCAGCTCGGGGCCAATCTGCGAGGTGTCTGCTACATTCTGGATGAGCCCACCATCGGACTCCACGTACGTGACAACCGCGTGTTGCTGGATACGCTCCGCCGGTTGCAGCAGGAGGGCAACTCCGTCGTGATCGTGGAGCACGACGAAGAGACGATTCGGCAAGCGGACTACGTCATCGATCTCGGGCCGGGCGGTGGCGCGGAGGGAGGCGAGATCGTCGCCGTCGGAAGGCCTCCCGATATCGAGGCCAACCCTCGATCCTTGACCGGCCGGTTTCTGAAACGACAAGGCGCGCGACCGGCGGCCCGGTCGCGACCGCTGGCCGGTTGCCCCTCGCTCACGATCCGCGGCGCCCGCGAGCACAATCTGAAAGACATTCAGGTGCGCTTCCCCATCGGCCGATTCAACGTGGTGACCGGCGTTTCCGGCTCGGGTAAGTCCACGCTCGTGCGAGACATCTTGTACCGGGCGGTGAGACGCCGATTGACCGGAGGCGGTGGCCGCATCGGCGCCCATCGAGAGATCGTCGGCGCAGAGTCCTTCACGCGCGTGCTCGAGGTGGATCAGACTCCCATCGGCAAGACGCCGCGATCCATCCCGGCTTCCTACGTCGGTTTTTTCGATGACATCAGGAAGCTCTTCTCCTCGACGCCGGAGGCGCGCATGCTCGGGTACTCACCAGGGCGCTTCTCGTTCAACGTCAAGGGTGGCCGCTGCGAGCATTGCGCGGGCCAAGGGCGCATCAAGATGGAGATGAGCTTTCTGCCCGACGTCTACGTGCACTGCGAGATCTGCGACGGCCGCCGTTACACTCCCGAGACGCTGTCGGTGAGCTACCGGGGGAAAAACATCCACCAAGTCCTGGAGATGACGCTCGCCGAGGCCGCCCAGCTCTTCCGTCCGATCGAATCGATCCACCGGCCGCTGCACATCCTCAACGAGATGGGACTGGGCTACCTCACCCTCGGCCAGCCCTCCAACACGCTATCGGGAGGCGAGGCGCAACGGATCAAGGTGGCCTACGAGCTCGCGAAACCGAGCCGAGGCACGACGCTTTATCTGCTCGACGAGCCGACGACCGGTCTCCACATGGCCGATATCGAGAAGCTGGTCGGGGCCTTGCAATCCTTGGTCGATCAAGGCAACACGGTCGTCGTCATCGAGCACAACCTCGACGTCATCCGGGAGGCCGACTGCGTCGTGGATCTCGGTCCCGAGGGAGGCGAGCGCGGCGGTAGGTTGGTGGCCTGGGGACCGCCTGCCCGGTTGATGGCATCTCCCGGCGACTCGTATACCGCGCGCTTCCTGAAAAGACACCTCGGGTCGCCGTCTCGGCCTAAACCATCGAGAAGGGGCGCACGTCAGGAGAGTGAGATGAGGAGCGGTCATCAGGCGGCTCGCCGCTGAGCGTGGCGCTCCCAGAACTGCTCGAAGCGACCGCTCAGCTTGCAGCAGCGGAGGGCGATGATCGCGTCAGCCCCGGCGACGGTCCAGTGCATGCCGGCACGCTTGCAGCGGGTTCCGATCGCGACCTTGCAGCCGGCCTCAACGACGCCTGTCGAGGTACAGAGCCCGGCTTTGCGGAACTGCGGGTAGTGCATACGAGCGCGGTTGCATTCGACATAGTCGATGCACTTGCGTGCCTCGTCGTCCTTCGGCGAGTGTATCCGTAGGGCATTGAGGATAGCGTCGATATCGCCGGCATCCAGCTCGTCGTGGCGTTGGTGCGCCCACTGCTCAGCCAAGTCGGAGCCCGCGCCGTAGATGGATTTGGCGACGTCTGAGAGGTGCTGCTTGGCGTGGAAGCGGTCCACGATCTGGACCGCATCGGGAAAGTGCTCGTCGGCCAGGTTCCAGATCCACCTAGCCCCATCGCCGAGCACGGCCTGGCGTGACGTGCGGTCGAATCCGCGTCTGGTGGCCTCGCGCGTGACGCGTGCCGCGAACTCGCTGCAAGTCTCGTCAACGTCCTTTTGTGCCGCGCTCTCGATCGCGGCCGAGTAGCTAATCGACCCCTTGTCGCGCACTGGAGTTCCCTCTTCGTCCCGCCCCTCGGCGCTCCAGACCGCGACCCGTTTGACTTCGCGTGTCTTGGCCGAGCCGTCGGGCTGTTTTCCCCGCCGGTCCACCAACTCCTCCTTGCGCACCGGCACGCCCGTGCCATCCATCCCCAAGTACAGCGTCGGGGCGAGAATCTCATCGGCTCCCGGCGGCTCGACCACGTGCTTTTCATCCGCGGCGATCTCGCGTCCCAGTGCCTCGGCCGCGCGTTCCACGTGTTTTGTCGGCACGTCCACGCCGGCCAGTTC
>JBOGJF010000782.1:0-2847 GCA_050747785.1 Vicinamibacteria bacterium | reverse complement strand
AGATGTCCCGGTATCACTTCGAAGCTACTCCCGCCCGGGATACTTCGCGCCTGTGGGCGGGTTGAGGACTCCCGAGCTATGATAGCTTTCCGTTGGGAGGTGCTTGGTCGAGTCGGAGGACGAATGACGAATGACATCGAGCGGCTGGACTACCGAGAGCTTTCCTTTCACAAACCGCTCTTCCTCGACTACCTCTATCAATTCGACCGGTTAGCTCCTTTTTTCAGCGGAGATATCCGCGAGCCCGGCGCCTGGCGTCGGGTTGCCGAGGCCGTCTCCGCCTATCCGCGTCAGACTCAAGAGCTGGCAGTGATTCTCCGCGAGCAAAACGCGCGCCTAGGCGGCGACGCCGCCGTATCCCGGACGATCGATTCCATCGAGAAGGGCGCCCTTGCCGTTGTTACCGGTCAACAAGTCGGGCTACTCGGGGGGCCCCTCTATAGCCTGTACAAGGCGCTCACCGCGGTCGAGATAGCTCGTGTCGTCGGCCCGCAGCTAGGCCGCCCGGTCGTTGCCATTTTTTGGATGGACGCCGATGATCATGACTTCGAAGAAGTTCGTTCCATTTCCCTCATCGATTCTTCTCAAGAACTGACCACGCTTCGCTACCAGCCCGCGCATCACGTGGAGGCGCTCCCGGTCGGCGAGCTACACCTCGACGAATCGATCGACTCGCTCATCGCGCAAATCGCAGATCATCTCGCGCCCTCCGAGTTCAAAGAGCCGATCCTGGAAGCCGTCCAGGAAAGCTACCAACCTGGGAAGACGCTCGCCGAGGCATTCGGCGCCTGGCTGCTGCGGATGACCCGGGGCACCGGCCTGGCGGTCGTCAATCCCACGGCGCGGTCGGTCAAGTCCATGGCGCGTCCGATCTTCCGGCGCGAGATCGCGGAAGCGGGGGAGAGCTCTCGACGGGTCGAGCAGACCACGAACGAGCTCGTCGCCCACGGCTATCACGCGCAGGCGGACGCCGCGAACGATCGCCTGAATCTGCTCTATGCGGAGCCCACACGATCGCATATCACGATCGAGAGTCCCGGTTTTCGTCTCGCCCCGCATCGCGCCCCGATCCGCTCAGACGAGCTTCATCGTCTCGTCGACGAGGAGCCACAGCGTTTCAGTGGAAACGTGATCTTGCGTTCGATCGTTCAAGACCATCTCTTGCCGACGCTCGCCTATGTCGCCGGGCCGAACGAGATCGCCTACCTCTCCCAGCTAGGAGGTGTCTACCAGCTCTTCGGTGTACCGCGGCCGCTCATCGCGCCACGCGCGAGCCTGACCCTGGTAGAGAAGCAGGCTGCGAAGTTCCTCCGCCGTTACGACTTGAAGCTCAGCGATCTGCGCGCGGACGACGAGTCCGCATTCAACGACATTCTGAAGGATCTCGCTCCCCCGGAGCTCGATGAGGATCTTTCGCGCGCTCGTTCATGTATCCATGAGATCACGCTAACCCTTGAGAAGGACCTCACCGCCATCGATCCGACGCTCGGGTCGGCCGCGCGCTCCACCCGAGGCAAGCTGCTTCATCAGATCGAGGAACTGGAAGCGAAGGGTAGGCGGGCCATCAAGAAGAAAAACGACGCGCTGCGCCGTCAGTTCCTCGCCGCCCGCACTTCGCTATTCCCTAATTTCGCGATGCAGGAGCGTGAGCTCTCGCCGGTGCACTATTTCGCCAAGTACGGCTGGCACCTCACCGACATGATCCGAGCGAGCATCGACATCGAGCAACCGGGCCACATCCTGCTTTACCTCTGACGGGAACCCCAACCCGCCGGCATCATTAACTGTATCAGTGCCGTGGGGCCCCACCGCCGCCTGGCTAGGTCTCGTCGAAGCAACCACATAATTTGACGGCCAACAGCGCCGGCACCTTCGTCGGTCTTTCCTCAATGATCGCGCAGGCTGACTCGGTTTTCGTCAGCCTGCTAGTTATTCAATCTGCGGTCGACTTCGGGCAGCACGCCCAATAGCGTCTCCCCCACGGCGCTGAGGCTCGCGGCACTCAATTTGTCGAGCGTATCTTCGGGTGAATGCCAGTAAGTGTTCACCGGACCATATTCGAAGTCGATCAGGTCGATGACCGGGACTCCCCGCTGTGCAAACGGCAGGTGATCGTCATCTATGTACATTCTCGATTCGAGAAAATGCTCGCCGTGCCCCAGTCGTTGCGCTTCGGCCCACACCAGATCTTGGAGCCATGGTGTGGAGCGCATCTCCCGTACGATCCCGAGCTCTCGATCACCCACCATGTCCACCAAGAGGAACGCTCCGACCTTGCCGATCTCTCCGGTCGCTTCCAACCGGCTGGCCAGGTGCCTGCTTCCATAGAGGGAATCGTCGTCCGACCAGTCGACGATCGCTTCTTCACCATCCAGAAGAACGAGCCAAACCGTGCTCGCGAGGGGCGGGTCGAGACGGACCAGTGCGCGCGCCAGCTCGAGGACCACGGCCGCGCTCGAGCCGCCGTCGTTGGCTCCAACGAATGTGAAATCATCGAACCGCTTCGTGTCGTAGTGCCCGGCAACAAGGATCCTCTTCTCCGATGTCCCGCGGCGCACGGCGATCAGGTTGGACATCGCGATCGGGCCTACCGGCGTGCGAGCGGTGAAGTCATCTATTTCCAGTTCGAAGCCGCTAGCCGCGAGCTGCTCCAGAAGAAACTCCTGTGCCCGTCGATGGGCCTCCGACCCCGAGGAGCGTGCCCCGAACGCAACCAGTCTTTCCACATCGGCGAGCGCTCGGCCGCCGTCGAAAACGGGAGGCACCGCCTTCTGCGAGAGGGCGTGCCAGGACACCAAAGATAGAGCGAGGAATAGAATGGTTCTCGTTCCCCATCGAGGAGACCAC
>JBOGJF010000781.1:0-1874 GCA_050747785.1 Vicinamibacteria bacterium | reverse complement strand
CTAGTGGGAGGTCTGCTCATGAGGACGAATCTTTTCCTGGCTTGTCTACTTTTTTTTGTCGGCTCGGTGCGCCCGTCCGTTGCTCAGCCATCGAGTGGCAGCGTGACCGTGCGGGTGGTCGATCCGCAGGGCGGTCGGGTCGGAGACGCCCGTCTAGTTCTTTTCACGCGCGACAATCGTGTTCGGCTCACCGGGATGACGAACGCGTCCGGAGAGTACCGCTTCGAACCCGTTGCGCCGGGCGAGTATCTCGCCACCGCGGAAGCGCAGGGGTTTGCTCGCTCGTCCGTAGAGAGCGTTGTCGTCGTGGCCGGCGCGTCGGTGACTGTGGATCTGGAGCTTTCGATCGCCGCGGTCGAGGAGCAGGTCGTGGTCACGGCTTCTGGGACCGCGCAACCCGTCGACGAAGTCTCGAAGGCGATCACGGTCGTGGATCGGGAGGAGCTCGACATTCGCGACGAGCCCTCGATCCCGCAGGTGCTCGTTACCGTTCCAGGTGTCCGGGTGGAGACGCTTGGGGGCACGGGCTCGTTCTCCGCAATCAAGATAAGGGGTCTTCGTACCGAGGACACCGCAATGCTCCTCGACGGTTTTCGCCTTCGTGATGCGGCGTCTACTCAAGGTGACGCGTCCGGGCTGTTGGAGGGTTTGCTCGTCACCAATCTCGACCGTATCGAGATCCTGCGAGGCTCCGGGTCTTCGCTCTACGGTACCAACGCGGTCGGCGGTGTCGTGAACATCGTGACCACCGAAGGGGGAGGACCGCCTCAGGGGAGTGTGCTCTTCGAGGGCGGATCGCTCGGCTTTTTCAGAGGACGGGCCCTCGTCGCGGGAGGATTCGACGAGGATCGCCTCACTTACAGCATGGGTCTCGCCCGGCTGGACGTCTCCGAGGGCGTCGACGGCGACGACGATGCGGAGAACACGAGCGTCCAGGGGCAGATTCGTTTCCGGCCCACGCCCTCATCGACGATCTCGGCGAGGGTCTACACAGCGGACGCGTTCTTGAAGGTCAACGAGAGCCCCCAAACCGTGGGCGTGATCCCTTCGACGGGCGTGATCGTTGCCGAGCCGCTGCCATCGTCCCAGCTCGAGCTCTATGAGTCCGGCGCTCCCATTTCCGATATCGATCCGGGTGCCGCCACCTTCATTCCCTCGGCGAACGATCCCGATAACACGCGCGATACGCGTTTCGTCTCGACGGCGCTGAGCTTCGAGCAGAAGCCCTCCCGGACATTCGGCTACTCCTTGGCTTACCATGGCCTGGTGTCGGAGCGGACGTTCGATGACGGACCGCTCGGTGTGAGTTTCGAACCTCTGGCCGCGACCAAGTCCGAGTTCGACGGAGATGTCCACACATTCTACGCATCGGCCGATCTGCAGCTCGGCGACCATCTTCTAACGGCGGGTTACGAGCTCGAGAAGGAAACCTATTACAACGCTTCGTTTCCCGAGAGCCCCGACGACAACTCGGTCGTGGACGTCTCACAGAGCAGCAATACTCTCTACGTTCAGGATCAGCTGAGCTTGATGGACGGTTTACTGCAACTCTCCGGTGCTTTTCGCGCCCAGTTCTTTTCTCTCGGTGATCCCATTTTCACACCCCAAGAAAACGCGCCTTACGCAGGCTTCATGTTCGAGTCACCGGAGAGCGCCTACACCGGTGATGGCTCGGTGGCCTATTTCTTTCCTCAGTCCGGGACGAAGCTTCGGGCGCACGTCGGAAACGGCTATCGCGCACCGTCTTTGTTCGAGCGGTTCGGGACGTTCTTCGACGTCTTTGGATACTCGATCTTCGGGGACCCCCGCCTCGAGCCGGAGCGCTCGCTCGGTTTCGACCTCGGAGCCGATCAGCGATTTTGGGACCAACGGAT
>JBOGJF010000780.1:0-5927 GCA_050747785.1 Vicinamibacteria bacterium | reverse complement strand
TTCCTGAATGGGTCGAGCGGGACTTGACCGAATGGCGCGCCGGTCCGCAGTACGGTTTGGATGTGGATTTCGAAGTCAATACATATTGGAAGGGGCTTAGTGTTACAACACTGCGCGTCCGTACCGGATACGGTCCGGAGGACCGTGGGTACCCCTTTGAGAAAGAGCGCACGTACTGGGTCTACGCCTACACTGTTTTCAAACGGCCGTCTCTCGGAGGTGCACCCGTTGCCGATGTATCGTACCTCTACACCGACGCGTGTAGCCCAACTATCGATGAGATTTCCGCTCCATCGGATTACCTTCCTCCAGGAACGGCGAAATACCCTTGGCGTTGAGGATTGCGCTGGATCGGTACCGCGCTCGACAAGAAACCCTTCGCTGGACGCTGGATCACGTGATCCAAAGTTGGGACGAGCTCGGCAGGTCATAAGACACTCGCCGGTTACTTCATCGCCATTCTGTGGCCGTCTCGCGGCGGATCAGAGGCAAGAAAATCGTCTCGCCATGAAGCAAGGCTCGAAGCCTCGAGCGACTTTGCTGGCGCTTGAACCACTCGACCGTGTTATGTATACTCATTGTATACACATTGGAGTTGTGTCGGGGTGATCACTCGCATCCAGAAGTGGGGGAATAGCCTGGGGTTGCGTATTCCTCGCGCTCTCGCCGAGGATGCCGACGTTGGAGAAGGCAGCCCGGTGGACATCTCTGTGCGCCGAGGATCTCTCGTCATACGAGCCGTAAAACGGCAGGAGTATCGTCTCGAAGACCTTCTGGACGAAATGAAACCATCGAATCTTCATGAGGAAGTCGAGGTTTCAGGACCAGTCGGTGGCGAGACCTGGTGATGCCGCGAGGCTACGCGCCGAAGCGCGGTGAGGTCGTGTGGCTAGAGTTCAATCCCCAAGCCGGTCACGAGCAGTCCGGCCGCCGCCCGGCGCTCGTGGTCTCTCCGGAGGCGTACAACCGGAAGGTTGGCGTTGCCCTGCTGTGCCCCATCACCAATCGGGTGAAAGGTTATCCCTATGAGGTCCATTTGCCGGGCGGACTGGAGGTTTCAGGCGCGATTCTGTCCGACCAGGTGAAGAGTCTCGACTGGAGGGCCCGACGGGCCAAAACGATATGCGAGGCGCCCGTCGAAGTGACCGAAGAAGTCCTAGCTAAGCTCAGAACGCTAGTCGGTTGAATTGGGGTAATCTCACGCGCGCGAGATTACGGCCCAATTCCGTTACCCCTTCTTCACACTCAGCGAACCTGGGAGATCAAAACCCGCGCCTTGAGCGTGCGCTGCCCGGGACCTAGCGTCGTCCTCACGATGTCTCCGTGCTCGACACCGGGGGGGATGTCGAATCGAATGCGGCGGTAACGCCGTAGCTCTCCCGTTCCATCGCAGTCCCAGCACCAGACCATGAATCCTTGACCGGTGCCCTCGCAGGCGGGGCACGCTTCGCCGATCCGAACTTCGAAGCTCAAGGTCCCACCCTGGCGTGCTTCCTCGGGGGAGAGAACGATCTCGGCGTCGTTCTCCAAGACTCGTGCCCGAGCCCGGCGACTCTGCGGGCGGACCGTGGTGGGCATCGGCTCGGGCCAGACTTCGGCAAACGGGGCGGCGTCGGGTCCATAGGTGACCGGGATCTCGCTGCCGACAGCCAGGTCGTACGCCCACCGCTTCTCGCCGTCGCTCAGAACGTCAAAAGCCTCCTGGATCTCGCGAAAGCGCGCGACGTCCGAAGTGTCCTTCACGTCGGGATGGAACTTCCGGGCGAGTCGGCGGTAGGAGCTCTTGATCTGCTCGAGCGTGGCCCCGACATCGACGCCGAGTATCGAATAGTAGTTCTTCCGCTTTCGCATCAGGTCTTCACGCTCTGGAGGCTATGGTAATCCGCCACCTTGTCGCGGCCGGACTCTTTGGCGAAGTAGAGCGCGCGGTCGGCCGCCTCGACCAGGGCTTCGGCGGAGTCCGCGTCGTCCGGTAACAGGGCCCAGCCGACGCTCGCCGTCACCCGGTGCCCGCGGCCCGCGGGGTGTATCTTCGCCGTCCCCACCGCCTTCCAGACGCGCTGCGCAAACTCCTGCGCGCCTTGGTATGTCGCTTGGGGGAGCAGGACCACGAACTCTTCCCCACCATAGCGGGCCAGCACGTCGCCCTTCCGCAACGTTTCGTGTAAGACGGTCGCGATCTTCTTCAGCACCGCGTCACCAATGGCGTGGCCATAGGTGTCGTTGAGGACCTTGAAATGATCCACGTCGAGGAGCAGCAGGGCGAGGCTCCCCCCGCCGCGGTCGGCCCGTGACAACTCCCGCTCCAGCGCCTGCTGAAAGTAGCGCCGGTTGTAGAGTTCGGTCAGCCCGTCGGTGACGGCCATCTGTTCCACCTCGCCGTAGACCCGCGCGTTCTCGACCGCGATGGACGCCTGGTTGCAGAGAATTCGCACCAAGCGCACCTCGTTCGAAGAGAACTGTCTCCCCTCGCGGGTGAGCAGAAGCACGCCGACGACTCGATTCTTCGCTAGCAAGGGCATTCCTAGAAAACCGGCACCCATCGGGATGCGCTCACCCGGATGGAGCACCGGCATCCCTGTGCGGAGCTGAAATCGTATCGTCTGAGGATCCTCCTGCGCCCGAAGGATCCACGCCGCCCAAGTTCGCCCGTCGAGAGGTAGCCGCGCCCCTTGTGTCCTCTCGGGATAGCCTTCGGCAACCGGAACCGAGAACGTGTCGCTGCCTTCTTCGAGCAGGCAAATGGCACAGGTCTCGAACTGGGTGACCTCGCTGCAGAACGTCACGATTTGCTCGAGCGTCTGTTCGACGCGCAATCCCTGGGAGAGAGCCGCGCTGGCCTGGTACAGGCGACGGAACTCGTTGGACAGTACGTCGAGCTCCGATAGAAGGCGCGTCGACGACACCCACTGGCGCATCTGATCGGCCAACGCCTCCGTAAGCTTTTGCCGAGCCTCGTCGAAGTGATCGGGACTCCCGTGATCCAACACCAGGATCCATTGCGGCCCTCCCTGATCGCGAAATGGAACGGCGAGCAGGGAATGAAGCGCCGGCTGCTTGGCCGGACCATCCTTCTGCGAGTACCAGGGGAAAGGCGGCAGCGGGCGGGAGCCTTCGGTCACCGCGAGCACCTTGTCATCCTTCAGAACGTCGCCGAATAGGCCTCCGACCAGCGGCACGCGCTCACCGACCGCCTCGGCAACTTGTCCGGCGGCGAACCGAATGATGAAGCTCGTCGTGCCCGGGTCGGCGCGAAGGAGAAAGGCACCGTGCGCATCGGTCACGTCGCGCACCAGCTCGAGTAAGGCCCCGAGGCGAGAGTCAAGCCCCCGGAGGAGGTCCATGAGGGCAAGCCGTTTCCCTTCCTCCGAAAGAGGCGACGTGCTCTCCCCTTCTTCGGAATCGGAGAGCTCTTGGAACCCGCGATTGAGTTTCCGGAGCTCGCCTTCCATTCTCTCCGATCGCCTTTGTTTGACCTGCTCCAGGAACGTCATCCCGATCGCGGCGGCGATGAGTAGGCCGGTCAAGCGAAGGAGCGCTGGTATTGCCTCGAGGCCGCTCATGAGCCAGTTCGAAGTCTCGAGCGCAAGAATGCCCGCGAGTAGCGCACCGGTTATCTTGGGCGAGTAGGCGACGACGACGAATCCGATCAAGACGAGATAGAGAGACTGCCAGGGCGAGTCGAGTCCCCCGCTCAGTTGGACGACGAAATTGATTCCGATGACCAGCACCGCCAGAAGCGGAAGGTCTTGCCAACCACCGCCCCTCTGGAACGCGAAACGCGTCGCGGTAGCGGCGGAGGTGGCCAGGAAGAGCGACAGAAAGATCAGGCGAGCCGCGCCCCCGTCTTCACGAGGATCGACGACCTCCCACGAGACTGACTGGCCGAGGAAGAGGCCGAGCGCGCCGAGCAGGAAGACCGTGCCCATGGCGGGAAGGAGCAGGCCAGGCCAACGCACCAACCCGCGGAGCTTCATGAGACCGCGTCGAGGCAAAAGGAAAGCGACTCGGTAAGAGAGCGGGCCAAGCGGTTCACCAGCGGCAGGGTTTCGAAGCGCATGGCCCCCTCGACTTCCTGCCGAACGTCTTCGGCATGCTCCAAGCGCAGAAACATGGGTGGATAGCCGTCGGCCAACGCAAAGAAGCTCAACAGCAGATGGGCGGTGCGGAAGTTTCCGTGCTCGAACGGTGAGATCTCGAGCAGCCGCGCGAACGCCAGAGCCCCTTTTTCGGGTGGATGCATGCCCCGACCGCTGTCGACGCCGAGCCAATCGCAGAGGTTATCGACCTTGGCGGGAATGAGCCGCGGAGGTGAGGGAGTCGCGGTTCCGAACTGTGCCTCGATCGGCTGACTGCGAAAGACTCCCGCCGAAGCGTCGTGCGGCATGGAAAGGCGGTGGACTTCCTGTACCAGCGCGGCAGTCAGCGTATCACCCGATCGGGCACTTTCCTGGATGACCCGGAACGCCTCGAGCTGGCCCCAAATCAGCTCCCGTTCGACCCGCTCGGCTTGAGTCAGGGTCTCTCCCCCGCCCGCGACTTTGGCCACCGCCTCACGGCTCACCGGGGCCCCGGTGAGCCTTAGGGTCTCGAACACCAATTCCCGACCCAGGGCATCCACGGCCGCCCGGAGCCTCTCGGGGCTCCGACTGGCCTTCGACAGAAGGATATCCCGCTGACGCGCGAGAGCGAGCCCGGTGTTTTCGTGTCTCTCCGGATAGAGCGGTAAGTCGCGCATCAGGCTCCGCGCCCTTTCAAATTCTCTCACTGGTGCCAAACTTTTTCCCTGATTCTACCCCAGTCCAGCCGGAGAAACCAAAGGCAGGGCGTGGTTTACCCGAAGTCAGGGGAGCCCGGGGAACGCTACCAGGAGATCTTCGAATCGCTCGAGGACCGTGAGCCGCACGTGCTCGGTCACGTCCTCGTGCTCCAACGCCCAAGTGTGGGGGTGCGGGATCAGGATCGCGTTCAAGCCCGCCGCGAGGGCGGGGTTCACATCGGAGGCGGGGCTGTTACCCACCATCCACGTGCGGGTCGGTGTCAGCCGATACCGCTGGATGAGACGCGTATAGGCAAAGGTCGTCTTCTCGGTCGTGACTTCGACGTGATCGAAAAGAGGTTGGATGCCGCTCCGCTCGACTTTTCTCCACTGTTCGGGCGGATGGCCTTTCGTGAACATGATGAGTCGAAAGCGATCGCGCAGTCGAACCAAGGTCTTCTGAACGCCTGGGAGAAACTCGATGGGGATGTTGGCGACTTCGTCGGAGAGCGACTCGATCACGGAGAGCTCTTGCGCCGTTGCCGGGCTGCCTCCATAAGACTCGAGGGTATCGCGCAGCGAGCGCGCAAAGGAGTCCGATCCATAACCCCAGCGGCTGACGTTAGTCCGCTCGACTTCCAGCAGGCGCTGGCGCACGCCCCTCGTCCCGAACCCGCGCGCCTCCACGAGCACCAGAAAGCGGTCGGTCGCTCTCTCGTAAAAGACGTTGTTCTCCCAGAGCGTGTCATCGGCATCGATGATGAGGGTCTCGTCTTTCTTTGGAGGCGCCGGAGCCACCGAGCCAGGATGTTCCGTAGGTTTCACGGAAGTCTCCGGTCCGCCTCCCTGCTTTGCTGGGTGGCCTGGAGGTCCGGGTAGCCGTCGAGCGCCTTTTTCGCCGCCTCGAATTGAGGACCGAGCCCGGTGTTCTCTAGCTCCGCGCGTGCTTCCCCGAGACGCCTTTCGATTTCGGCGATGGCCTCCCGCACCATATCGCTATTGCTCGTGAAGATATCGTACCAGAGCGGTGACGAGCTGGATGCCAGGCGAGATAGATTGCGAAACGCCGGACCGGCGAGCTCCAGCGCGTGATCGACAAGCGCCGCCTGCTGACACAAGACCAGCGCGATGAGCTGCGGGAGCTGGCTCACGACCGCCACCGCGCGGT
>JBOGJF010000779.1:0-3181 GCA_050747785.1 Vicinamibacteria bacterium | reverse complement strand
GGGTTGGGCTCGATGGATCGCGTTCTTCGGTTGTCCGACAACGCCGACAATCTCATGTATCGACTGGAGCTCGACGCCGACGAGTCCCAAATCCTTTCCCTCGTGAACGGGGCCCTTTCACTCGAACAAATACTGGCACTGAGCTTCCTGCCCAACTTCGAGACATTGAGAATCCTCTACGCGTTGGCCGCGGTCGGTGTGCTCGAGAGGGGAGGAGAGGCTGGCGAGCGTGGAAAGAAGCAGCTCGTCGAGCAAGAGTACGAGCTCGAGGAGATTGTCGAGCACTACAATCGCAACTTTGGCACGGTTGCGTCCTACTTGCAGGGCAGGCTGGGTGATAGAGCGGGGGAGTTTGCGGATCGCATCGTTGCTCAAGTTTCGGAGCAGCACTCGGAGCTCTTCGAAGCGATCGATCTGAGCTCGGCGTCTCGCGTGGACTTCGATCAGCTGCTCGCCAATCTCGGCGACCGGCCCCACGAGACGAAAAAGTCAGCCCTCGTCGACGGGCTGAACGAGCTAACCTACGGATTGTTGCTCGAGATCGGGCGGCAGTTCGGCAGGGAGGAGCAGGACAAGATTTCGGCAATGATTCAACGGCAGAGTCATCATTGACCGGATGGCAGTAGTCGTGACCATAGATGGCTGACGGTAACGGAAGGAGTCGGTTGAAAATGGCCGAGTACGAAGAGGCAGGCTTCTACGAGATTCAATTGAACAACAAACAACTGGTCTTCTTTTTCATGGCGGCGGTCGCCATCGCGGTCGTCGTCTTTCTTTGCGGTGTGATGGTGGGGCGAGGCGTGCGGGATGCGACGCTCGCGGCGAGCGGGACCAGCATCATCTCCGGGCCGGGGGCGAGCCGGTCGATGCAGTCCGCGGTCGCGCCGGCGGACGTGCGGCAGGAGCTCGATTTCCCGCAGCGGCTGGAGGCCGACGAGGCGGAATCTCAACTCGAAGGCGAGACGGCCCAGGAAGCCCAGACAGGCCAAACAGGCCAAACAGGCCAAACAGGCCAAACAGGAAGACCCGCTCGGGGCCGACGGGCGGCGACCAGGCCGCAGGCAGAGAGTCCCGAGGCGAGCAACCCAGAAACGCTGGTGGCTTCGGTGACGAAGAAGATCGAACCGAGACAAAGCACCGACCCCGTTACCGAGACGACTCGACCGAGGAACCAACCCCCGACCGAGAAGCCAGCCGCGAACACGGAGGCGAGCACGACCGCAGAGCCTACGCTCATCGGTTCCGAGCGCGGAGCGTTTACGATTCAAGTCGTTGCGCTCAAGACCCAGGAAGCGGCAGATTCTTTGGTGAACCGTCTCCGGGAGGCGCGATACCGGGCGTACGTGGAGCCCGGTGCCTCCGCGGGCCTCTACCGTGTGAGGGTGGGGAGGTTCGAGAGTCGCGCCGAGGCGGAGCAGGTGTCGGCGAAGCTCCGCGACGTGGAGAAATTCCAGCCGTATATTACGCAGTAGCGTGAGCTCCGTCATCGCCGGGGCTTTCTCCGGGGCCGCCCTCGTCTTGTGCTTCCCGCGGAGCGAGCTTGATATCGTTGCGTGGATCGCACTGGTCCCGCTCCTCTTCCACGTGACCCGGGTCCATCCCCGTCGAGCCATGCTGGCGGGGGCGGTGATGGGCCTCGTCTTTCACCTCGGCAATCTGTACTGGGTGAGCCAGGTCATGGTCCAGTACGGAGGTGGCATCAGCCGACCGACGAGCGTTGCGATACTGCTGGCGCTCGTGGCGTATCTCTCTTTGTATACCGCCCTGTTCGGTGGACTCGCTGCCGGAGCCTGTACTCGGGGAGGCGTGGCGGCCCTCTTCGTCATGCCTTTCCTTTGGGTGGGGCTCGAGTTTTTCCGGCAGTACCCGTTCGGCGGATTCCCCTGGTGCCTGCTCGGCTACAGCCAGGTCAGTGCTCCCTCCGTCGCACAGGTCGCCTCGCTGGTGGGTGTGTACGGCCTTTCGTTCCTGATCGTTCTCGTGAACGCGCTCATCGCGTATCTGCTCTGTCGGCCGGGTCGGAAGCAGGCGTTGGCCGCGGCGGTGCCTGTGGCCATGTTGGTGACGGCAGCCGTCGGGTTCGGCCGCTTCGAGCTTGCGACCGCGTTCCCCCCGCCATCGTTTCCGGTGGCCGCGGTTCAGGGTAACGTCCTTCAGGAGCACAAATGGGATCCGGGATGGGCGGCCGGTATCTTTGCCACCCATCTCGCGCTCTCGACCGAGGCCGCCGAGGGAGGAGCGCGGCTCGTGGTCTGGCCGGAGTCCTCGACACCGTTTCACTTCGACGGTAGTCCCGTCGCTTCCGAGCGCATGCGGTACTTTGTTCGGGACCAAGGCGTCTTCCTGCTCTTCGGAAGCGATGACTACGAGATCTCACCAGGAAGCGCCTCGGGCTACCGCGCCTTCAACGGTGTGAAGCTTCTTGCCCCCGACGGGGAGATCCTGCTTCGCTATCACAAGATGTACCTGGTTCCGTTCGGAGAGTTCGTGCCCCTGCGTTCGTTACTCAGGTTCGCCCAGCCGCTCGTGCAGAGCGTTTCGGATTTCTCTCCTGGGGAGGAAATCGTGGTTGCCGAAATGGACGGTGAGAAGATAGGCGCCTTCGTGTGTTACGAGGCCATCTACTCGAGTCTTGCCCGGCGGTTCGTGGAGCAAGGCGCGAGCCTGCTTGTCAACGTGACCAACGATGCCTGGTTCGGACGAAGCGCAGCCCCGTATCAGCATCTGAGCATGGCGAGGCTGCGTGCCATCGAGACGCGCCGGTATCTGGTGCGTGCCGCCAACACCGGCATCTCCGCGCTGGTGGATCCTTATGGTCGAGTCCTGAAGAGCGGGGGCCTGTTCATCCCCGAAGTGGTGGCGGGTAGGATCGGGTTTCGACACGACAAGACGTTCTATGTCCAATACGGTTATCTTTTGCCCGGCTCGATGGCCGTGGTAACATCGGTTTTCGCAGTCGCGCTCTTCGCACTGCACTTACGAGACAAGAGGAGAATTGGCTGATGGAGGAACTGCTCGAGAGGTATAGCGTCATCGAACGACGGGTGCAGGACGTTCGAGGTTACCTTTGACGAAGCCGCCCTCAAGGATTCACTCGCGAAAGTCGAGCAGAAGCTAGCCGACCCCACGGTCTGGTCCGACCCGGCTCGGGGCCAAGATCTTTCCCGAGAACGCAGTCGCC
>JBOGJF010000778.1:0-3786 GCA_050747785.1 Vicinamibacteria bacterium | reverse complement strand
TCGTCATGGAGCTCCTCGAAGGCGCCTCGCTCTCGACGTTACAGCGGAAGAGATCGATGCAACTGTCCGAGAAGCTCTCCATCTTGCAGCAGGTCGCGAACGGCCTCCAGCACGCCCACGAGAACGGCATCGTCCACCGGGACCTAAAACCCAGCAACTTTTTCGTGCTTAGGAACGGCGTCGTCAAGGTGCTCGACTTCGGCGTCGCCAAGATTGGGGGCGGCGAGCTGACGCGGGCGGGAACGATTTTCGGCACCGTCGAGTACATGGCGCCCGAGCAAGTCCGCGGAGAATCCGTGGACATGCAGGCCGATATCTTTTCACTAGGCGTCGTCGCCTATGAGCTGTTAGCGGGCCGTAACCCGTTCCGCGCCGAGACGCTCGCGGCCTCGGTTTTCAAGATCCTGTCGGACGAGCCGGGAAGCCTGGTCAGGCACGTGACTGGGCTGCCACCCGCGCTCGAGGAGCTCGTCTTCCGCGCCCTCGCCAAGAAACGCGCTCAAAGGTTCGGGAGCATGGCGGAGCTGAGCCAGGCTCTTACCAACCTGGCGCGCGAGGGCGGCATCGAGCCGCGCCCTCCGCTTCTTTCCGAGGCGGATATCGAGACCGCCGCCGAGCGCATGCCCGCACACGCGCCCACCGCGGACCCGGTGGTGAACCAATGGTCTCGCGTCGCGGAGGTTGCCGGACACCTAGAACAGATCTATCAACAAGGGCTCGACCGCTTCAACGCTCAAGACTACGAGGGCTGTGTCCTGCTCATGAGCCAAGTCCTGGACGAAGTTCTCGTCCATTCGATGGCACTGCACTACCTGACTCAGAGCGAAGAGAAGCTCCGTCACAAAAGGTTGGACGATGCGGCACGAAAGGAAGCGTCGTCCCTGCTCGCTACGGTCAGGACAGCCCACCGGCAGGGCGAGCCGAAGGCGGTCCTCGAGGCCGTCACCAAGTTGCTTGCCGTCGATCCCGAATCCATGGAGGCTCGCTGGTATCGGCGCGCCGCCGAGACGCGCCTCACGACGTCCTCGCACACTCGAGCGGGATCCGTCATTTCACCCCGGCAAGTTCGTAGTCGATTGCAGCGCGATCAACAGCAGGCGCTCAAGGCCACGCTCATCGTGCCGGCCATGGTTCCCTCACAGCAACGCACGAACGGAGTCTGGTTGCTGGGGGGCGCCGGTCTGCTCTTCCTAGGTCTGGTCGGACTCTTCTGGGGATTCATGAGCGGCGGCGAGTCGAAGACCCCTCCGGTCTCGATCGATGCGCCGAGGCCCTCATCGCAAGTTCGCTCGTCACCTTTCGACGACCAGGACGCGGTCGTTCTACACGTACCCGCGCCCGACGGGGTTTCCGCGAAGACAGCCGGACCATCTCTGAACAGTGTGATCCCGAAAGATCTGCCCGCCGGAGCAGAAACCGTGATTCGGATCTTCGGCCGTGACATCTCGTCCGACGCGGAGGTCACGCTGATTCGCGGGACCAGGGGTATCGAGGTGCTGGCGGTCCAGGTCCTCAGTCACGAGTTGCTCGAGGCGACCCTGCGCGTGCCGGATGATGCCGTGGGTAGAACCGTCGCGCTCACGGTCACGAATCCCGAGGGGCCCCGTTCCAACGCGCTCGAGCTGAGCGTCGTTCCGCCGCTCGCCTTCGAATGAGCCCGCCTCCGCTCGGTGGAGTTCCCGTAGCTTCGGCGGGGCAGGCCTGGCTAGGCGAGCTACTCCAGACCCGCCTTGGCAAGAAGCGCCTTGAAGCGCGGCTCACCGCGCAACGGATCCATGTCGGGATCGGTCTTGATCGTTGCCACGGGGAGCGAGCGGTTTTCAGCCGACGCTTCCAACCAATCGAGTGCCACGTCATTCTCGCCCAATCCGAGATGCACTCTCGCGAAGTATGACGGAGCAATGTATCGAAGCTCGGCCAATCCTTTGAGCTCATCGAGGGCATTCCTCGCTTCTTCCTCCCTACCCGCGATGGCGTAGGTCTGAGCCTTGAAGCTCAACGACGCCGCGGAGTTGCCGGCGGTTGTCCTTTCCAGCTCTTGAAACTCGGCGATCGCTTCCTCGAACCTCGATTGTTGTCGGTAAGTGAGCCCCAGGATCACCCGGGTCACCTTCGAGTCGGGCGCCCACCGGAGAATTCTCTGAGACTCGTCCTGCGCTTGGCGAAAGTCTTGTTTCAGGTATAGCGCCAGCGCAACCGTCGTCGCCGGTGATGGCGATAAGGCGTCCAGCTCGCGAGCCCGACGTGCCTCGGCGAGCCCTTCGTCCAGCCGTCCGGTTGCGATCATCAGGTGGGCGTACCACTCATGCGCCTCGGGGTCTGCGGGATCGAGCTCGAGCGCGCGACGTACCGCCCGCTCACCCTGCTCCCAATCCCAACGAAAGAGGATCTCGTACGCGGCGAGGGCTAGCTGAGCGTCGGGAAGATTGGTATCGAGCCCCACGGCTCTTTCCGCCGCCCGTTTCTCTGCTTCCACCTCGGGAGGGGAAGCCAGACCAAGGAAAGCAAGCCGAGCATAGGCGTCGACCAACCCGGCGTAGGCCGGCGCATAGTCACCATCTTGGGCCAGCACGTCCTCGAAGAGATCGATCGCCATGGCGATATCGGCTTCTTCCCCACGGTTCAGGCGGTGGCGCCGCCTCAAGTAGATCTCGTAGATCCGAGGGTCATCGGTATAGTGACCCGTCCAATATTCCTTCGGATTGTAGAGGAGCGGGACCTGGAGCGCGTTGGTGATGGCGCGGGCAAGCTCCTCCTGAACGGCGAAAACGTCGCCTTCAGTGCGATCGTACGTCGCCGACCAGAGGTTCGCGCCGTCGCCCGCACGAAGGAGCTGTGCGGTCACGCGCAGATTGTCGTCCGCTTTTCGAACGCTTCCCTGAACAATGACATCGACTCCCAGGTGTTCGCCGATCTGTCGGATGCCGATCGGCTGTCCCTTGAACTGAAAGGCGCTGGTCCGCGGTGCGACGTAGATCCCCTGCAAATGGCTCAGAGTATTGGTCAGCTCCTCGGCGACACCGTCCGCGAAGTACTCCTGATCCTGGTTGGGGCTCATGTCCGCAAACGGCAAGACCGCGATGGACTGTATCGCGCCGGGCCGCTCGACGGATGGCTCCGTGCCTGTCCGGTGGAGGAGCCACATTCCCAACACACCGAGCAACGTTAAGACTAGAGCGCCCGCCCCCACCCAGAGGACGACACTGCGAGGGCGCGGTGCTCCAGCGCCGGAAACACCGGCCTCTTCATTCACTTGCTGAAAGTCTGGGACGTACGAGCCCTTGGGAATCTCGATCCGCACCGGATCTTGGCTTCCGTGATTGCGGTAGTACTCATGGAGCTTGGACCGCAGCCGACCGGCCTGGACGCGCACGATCGTGTCGGTACGCGGATCGTAGGACTCTCCCCTTCCCAGCACATCGACCCCCACGTTGTACTCCTTGAGCTCGTCCGCTTGGCCGGCGAGCGTTCGCTCCACGACATACTTGAGGAACCGCCGCAGGCTTTCGGATTGGGAGAACGTCTCGCTGGCCAGAATCCGCTCGAGCTGGGCGCGGATGTCCGCTTCGTGAAGATCGGATGAAAAGGGTTTGCTCATGGCCGTTCGTTTACTTCTTTTTCTGCCGCGGGGCCCGACCCGCCGACTCGCCCCGGCTCAAGCAACCACGCATTTTGGCGGCCAGCAGTCCCCTCCGGCGACGACATTCCGTTGCGGCCTCACTCTTCGTTCGGCCGCGGCCTCCGCTCGACTGGCGTCGATCTTCAATCGCACGGGGACCCCACCCC
>JBOGJF010000777.1:0-5646 GCA_050747785.1 Vicinamibacteria bacterium | reverse complement strand
CAGCCGCACATGGTTGAGCGCCATCCAGCGCTCGAAGGCGGCGAAACGGGAGTCATGAAAGTCCACGACCGCCAAGCAACCTCCAGCCGCCAGCAGGGAGGTCGCCGCGGCAATCGCTTCTTTCCATCCCGGGTTCATCATCGAAAGCGAGTAGCTGAACAAGATGAGGTCGAACGGTTCTTCGTTCCCCGGAGGCCTCGGCACTTCGGGAAACTTGCCCCGAAGCAACCGCACCGGATCCGACCAGGGGCTCAGCTTCCTTTCAGCCTTACCGAGCATCTCGAGGGAGAGATCGACGCCGGTGAGGCTTGCGGCCGGATACAACCCGGCGAGCGTTCGAAGATCCGTCCCGGTTCCACAGCCCACCTCGAGCACGCGTTGAGGGACGATGCGCTTCCGGACCAGCCGAAGGAGATCAGACCGGCCGAAGAGAAAGGCCCACCGGGTGGCGTCATAGAACCGTGCGTGGAGCCGATAGTAGCTTTCGACGTCGGGAAGCCAACCGGTCATTGGCGGGTCATTGACGGGTCATTGACGGGTCATTGACGAGTAAGGGCCGGGTCGCTTCCGCTTGCGGGCGAGGCGTCACCGGCGATCGGGGACCTCGATCGAAACGACCGCGTTGTAGTCGGGGATCCCGCAGCGTGGATCGCGGAGGCCGTGTTGGATGATCGCGTTGCCTTCCGGCCAATGAACCTGCAGATTCCCCGGCCGGATGGGAGCGCTCTTGACGCGTCCCTCGAGCGATCCGATGGGGGAGCGGAGGCGGACGCGGTCGCCGTCACGCAGACCAAGCCTCTCGCGGTCTTCGGCGCTGATCAAGATCTCGTCGCGCCCGACGCCGGTTAGCGGATCGCGATCTGCCCAGACCATGCTGTTGAATTGCCTGCCTCGCCGGGTACTGACCCGGTAGTGGCCGGCAGGCAGCTCTTCCTGATCGATCTCGATGCGGGTGAATTGCGCTCGCCGGTCCGGAGTAGGGAAATTCCAGCCCTCGCATAGACGCTCTCCGCCCCACTGCACCATGTCTCCTTGGTGAGCGAGGTTTTGGATACCCTCGTAAAGAGGCGCGGCTCGGGCGATCTCCTCTCGGATCGCGGCTCCGTCCCGGAAGTCCACGCAGTGCCGGCGCTCGGGATCGACTCGCTGCGCGAGATCCTGCAAGATTTCCCACTCCGCCCGTGCCTCGCCGATGCGTCGTCCCGGTATCTCGGGGCTGAAAATGATACGGCGCTCGGTCGTCGTTTCCGTGCCTCCGCCCCGCTGCTCGTAGCGTGTCGCGGCCGGGAGGAGCACCACGATGTCGGCGGGATCCACGAGCATCGCGGGGGACACGACAACGTCTTGATGGACACGCAAGGGAACTCGTTCCAGGGCCTCGCGCACCCAGTCCGGCTCGGGAAGTGTTTCCAGAAAGTTCCCTCCGATGCTGTAGAGCACGTCCAACTCTCCCGCGTGCGCGGCCTCGATCATCTCGACCGCGTTCCGACCCTTCGAAGTCGGGACCGGAAACCCCCAAAGCTCCTCCAATTTCCTCGCTGACTCCTCGTCCACCGGCCGCCCGCCCGGAAACGCGTTCGGCACGGCCCCCACTTCGGCACCGCCCTGGACGCCGCTGTGCCCGCGAATAGGCATCAGCCCGCAATGTGGGCGGCCCACCATGCCGCGCGCGAGGGCCAGGTTCACGATCGCGGTCACGTTGTCCACGCCGAATGGATGCTGGGTGATGCCCATGCTCCAGACGAAGACGGCGGTCCGCGCCTGACGATAGATGGCGGCGAACTGCTCCATGCTCTCGCGCGAGGCGCCCGACGTCGTCTCCAACATTTCCCAAGAGGCCGACGTGGTTTGCTCGCGAAGCACTTCGAAGCCGGTCGTGTGGTCTCGGACGAAGCCCTGGTCCACGCCACCCTGCTCGCAGAGCGCCTTTAGTACGCCGGTGATGAAGGCTCGATCCCCGCCGGTATGCACTTGGAAGAACTGGTCAGCGAGCTTCGTGCCGAACATCGCACTTTCGAGCACGGAAGGAATCCAATACCGGTCCAGACCCGGCTCGCGGAACGGGTTCACGACGACGATCTTCGCGCCCTTCTTCTTGGCGTAGTAGAGGTACTTGGTCGTGACCGGTTGATTGTTGGGAGTATCGCTTCCGAAAAAGACCATCAGATCGGAGCCGATCCAGTCCTTGTAAGAGCACGTGGAAGCCGGCACTCCCAAGGCCGACTTGAGCGCCACCGAGCTGGGTGCGTGACATAGGCGCGCAGAGTTGTCGACGTTGTTCGTTCCCAAATACCGAGCGACCTTCTGCGCGACGTAATACACCTCGTTGGTGATGCCCCGGGAAGTGAGATAGAAAGCAATGCGTCGCGGGCCCGCTTGGCGCATACGGGAAGCGACATGCTCCAGCGCTTCGTCCCAGGAGATTCGCTCGAAGCCCGGCTCACCACGCCGGCGCCGCATCGGAAAAGGTAGCCGTCCCAGCGCGCGGAGCTCGCGATTGTTCTGCCTGCGGAGCACGGACACATCGGCGAGTCGACGCGTATCGAGCGCCGGCATGGTATTGAGACGGAGGAGATTGAGACGAACCGTGCAGAGATGCACACCGTCCATCGTCCAATCCTGGAAGCCGCTCGTGCCGAGCGCGCACCCGTCGCAAACGCCGTGGCGCAAGATCCGCAGCGCGAACGGAAGCTCCGTCTTGTTTTGCCAGCCCGTCTTCAAGATGTCGAAGAAATGATGGGGCTTGACCTGACCCAGGCCACCGGGAACCCAGCTCGCCCATGTATGTGGATTCAACCAACTCACGGCATTTCCTCGCGAAGTCGAATGGGATTATATCGGTTTCGCTCGTGTCTGATAGACTCTCGCGTTCTCTGGCAACCTGTATGGGAGCCGACGTGGTGAGCATTCTCCAGAAGATGAGAACGGACCTACGCGCTTTGACCATCGGTGTGATCGGGGAAAGGAATCCCGAACCGCCACGCTACTATCGGAGGATCGATCTCACGTTCTCGGTGGTGGGCGACGTTCCGCTGGACAAGATTGAAAAGGCCATCGATCTCTCTCGCGAGAAATATTGCAGCGTGTTCCATTCACTCCGTCAGAATCTCACTGTCGGACATACGGTGAGTGTTAGGAGCTCCTAGGAGCCAACGATCTCGGAAGCCACTCGGGCGTCAAGATCTCGAGATTCTTGGCGTTCGAGAAGAACTCGAAGTCCTCCTGGCGTGGCCGTCGCCGGGAGACCTCGGAGCCTAGCTCGTACACCGGGCTCACAACATAGCTGACAAGAGCGTGGCGATTCCGAGAAAGCTGAAGAATCCCACGACATCGGTGATGGTCGTGAGGACGATCGAGGACGACTGAGCCGGATCTTGGCTGATGCTGGTGAGAAACAACGGTACCGCGGCACCCGAAAGCCCGGCGATGGTCATCGAGAGCACCATCGAGAGTCCGATGACCATGGACAAGCCGGCCGAGCGACTCCAAACGAAGACGAAGAGAGCGGTCGTGGCAGCGACGGCGACGCCGTTGAGGAAACCAACGTTACTCTCCTTGACCAGCATGCGCAACCAGTCGCGGATCCGGATCTCCCGGAGAGCGAGCCCCCGCATCGTGACGGCGAGCGCCTGCGCTCCCGTGTTTCCCGACTGACCCGCCACGACGGGCAGCAGGACCGCCAGCGCGGTGTTGCGGGCGATCGTGTCCTCGAAGATCCCGACCACCGCGGCGGCGAGAAACGCGGTGCCCAGATTGATCTCCAGCCACGGCAGCCTTTTCCGGATCGCGAAGCTTACTTTGGAGAGAGCACGCTCGTCTTTGCTAGCCCCGACCATGGTGAGCATGTCGGCCGTCGCCTCTTCTTGGGCCGCGGTCACGAGCGCTTCGTGCCGGATGACGCCGAGCAAACGACCATCGAGATCGAGCACGGGGAGCGCGGTCAGTTTTCCCTGAGTGAGGAGATCGACGACCTCGTCCTTGGGAGCCACGGCGTGGACGGAATAAGTTGCTGCCCGCATGAGGTGTCGGAGCGACAGCGCGGGCGATGCCAGGGTCAGGCTCTGCAAGGGAACAAAGCCGAGGAGCCTCGTTTCCTCGTCGAGGATGAAGATCTCATGGATGCGTTCCGCGCGAACCGTCCGCAACCTGGCCAGGGTTTCTTCCACGGTCATATCGGGCCGGAAAGTCATCACCTTTGGATCCATGAGTCTTCCGGCCGTGTCCGGCGGATACGTCATGAGGTCGCGAACCTCTCGTGCCGCGGGAGCGCTGAGTAGATTCAAGAGCCGGTCGCGATCCTTTGGCCGCATCTGCGACAGGAGCACCGCCAGCTTCATCAGCTCGATCTCGTGGAGAACCCCTCCCACCGCCTCGGGGGCGATTCGAGAGAGTACCCTGGCACCCCACACCGGTGTCAGACGCTCGATCACCTGGGCCGCGCGACGAGGTGTCTGTGTGGCGAGGAGGCGCGCGGCTCGTTGAACCGAAACCGTTTCGAGACGGCGTGCCACTTCGTCCGGGAACGCTTTGAGGAACGCGCTGATCAAAGCCTGCTCGGCTACTCGAGAGGGAAACACACCCGAGGCGCTAGTCATCGTTTTTCTCCTTCGTGCCGGTCTTTGCGGGCCGACTGAGCGCATCGAAAAGTTGTCGCGTCACGGAAGTAGCACCCAACCAATAGAGCTCGCCCAACGCCACCGCCAGCGATACAGCGTCCTGCGGCTTCTGGACATCACGCCCCGCTTCCAGGTCGCGGATGGTTTCGTAGCGAATGACTCCCACGAGTCTGCCGCGCTCATCGACGACGGGCATCGCGTGGATCCGCCGCCAGGCGGGATGGGCGAGGATGGCTTTTCGGCTCTCGCCGGTTGCTATGTGCTCGACCGGTCGGTGAGCGACTTCGCTCAGCAGATCGCTGGCCCGAGCCAGCATGAGCTCACGGAGCGTGATCGCTCCGGCAAGAGTCTTGTCGCGTCGTGTCACATACAAGTAGTACCTGAGGAAGCGAGAGTGACGGCGTACATGTTTGCGCGCCTCGGCGATGGTCAAGTCTTCGGGAAGAGCCAGAACGCGCGGATCCATGAGCGCGCCGGCGGTGCTCTCGGGGTACTGGAGGAGAACGGACAGGGCGTCCCTAATCTCATCGGGCGTCCCCGCCAGCAGTCTCTCCCGCTCCGCAGTGTCCAATCCGCGCAGGAGTCGGGCGGATTCGTCGGGGGGAAGCGTTGCGAGAATGTCGCCCGACTGAGGGAGCTCGCAAGCGAGCAGGCAGCTCGCGCCGGCCGGCAAGGTCATCTCTTGCAGCACCGGAGCGGCGATATCGGGAGGGACCGCGCCCAAAGCCGCAGCGGCATCCTCCGCCGCAAGACCCTCCAGCACCAAAGCAGCCTCCCGCGGGTGCGTCTCCATGAAGGCGGTGGAAAGCATCCGCCCCGTGGCTTCGCGCGGGCTACTCATTGAGCAGGATGGAGATCGATTCGCTGAACTCTTTGGCCGGAACGAACACGCGGCCCTCGGACGTGTCGATGATGACGCCGGTCGACTTGATCTCGACGATCCTTCCCTCGATGTCGCTGACCCGAATCCGCTGGCCCACCTCGTACGTTTCGTTCAAATAGTGGGAGGCGATTACGTTGCTGGCCGCCG
>JBOGJF010000776.1:0-1777 GCA_050747785.1 Vicinamibacteria bacterium | reverse complement strand
TTTGGCGCCTTCACTCCCGTAGAGGATTGGACCTGGGATTCATCCGAGGTGTTCCCCAACCGGATCGACGTCATCTCGACGCCGATCGTGATCGACCTCGACGTCAACGGCACGCCGGAAGTGCTCTTCACGTCGCGGGCGGGGAGCTTTGGAGTCATTCGCGTCGTGAGCGGCCTCGACGGCACCGAGGTCTTCGCGGTGGATGCCGAGGGGCTGGAGCCGAACGCCACGTCGCCGCTTGCGGCCGGGGACATCGACCGCGATGGATTCCCCGAGATCATTGCGGTCCTTCCCAGCGGCAATCAGCTCATGGCCTTGGAGCACGACGGTACGCTCAAGTGGCTGAGCGGCACAATCGAGGACATGGGACACGGCGGCGCGGCGATCGCGGATCTCGAGGGCGACGGGCTTCCGGAAATCATCGTGGGCCGTCAGGTGCTCAACAACGACGGCAGCCTGCGCTGGACGGGCACCGGGAGCCGGGCGCCGAGCTATGGGCAGGTCTCTCTGGTGGCCGATCTCGATCGGGATGGAAGCCCCGAGATCGTGGCCGGCAACACCGCGTACCGTGCCACGGGCTCCATCTTCTGGCAGAACGCGGCCGTACCCGTAGGTTTCAACGCGGTCGGCAACTTCGATACCGATCTCTTTCCGGAGGTCGCGATCGTAGGCTCCGGCGAGGTCTGGCTACTGGAGCACACCGGTGAGGTGAAGTGGGGACCGGTCGCGCATCCGGGTCAATCTCTCGGCGGACCGCCCACGGTTGCGGACTTCGACGGAGACGGAATGGCCGAGATCGGCGCAGCGGCGAGACACGCCTACGCGGTCTTCGATACCGATGGCACGGTGCTGTGGGAAGCCGAGACGGTGGATGCGAGCTCCGGGCGAACCGGCTCCTCGGTGTTCGATTTCGAAGGGGATGGGGCCGCGGAGGTTGTCTACGCGGACGAAGTATTCTTACGCGTTTACCGCGGTGCCGACGGGACGCTTTTGTTCGAGGAGCCGATCGGAAGCGGGACCACGCTCGAATATCCAGTCATCGCCGACATCGACAACGACGGCTCCTCCGAGATCCTCGTCGCGGGCGACCGCACGTTGGATGACGCGGCACGCCCCGGCATCCACGCCTTCGGCGGCTCGGTGAACCGCTGGCTTCCCACGCGGCCCATCTGGAATCAGCACACCTACCACATCACCAACATCAACAGCGACGGCACGATACCCGAGCGCGAGGTCAACAACTGGGAGGTCTTCAACAACTACCGGCAGAACGTCCCGGTGGAGGGCTGTCTGGCCGCGCACCCGGATCTCACGGCGTCCTTCGCGAGGAAGGTGGTCGACGGAACCGACGTCCACATCACCGTACGCATCGGTAACGGTGGTGGCGCCGCGGTGGGCCCCCAGATCCCGGTCGCGTTCTATGACGGCGATCCTTCGGCGGGCGGAGTTCTCCTGACGACCGCCACCGTGAACAGCCTGACCGCTCGAGGGTTCCAGGATCTCGAGGTGACGGTGCCCGTGGGCACCCAGGCTCTACCTCTCTGGATCGTGGCGGACGACCAGGGCGGCCTTACCGGCATTCATGACGAGTCTGATGAGACCAACAATGCCTTGAACTCGCGGCTCTTCTTGACCGCGACACCGAACGCAGCACCGGTCGTGGATGCCGGCGAGGACCAGGTCGCCACCATCACCGAAGCGACGGTGACCGCCACTCTGACCGGGACCGTCACCGACGACGACCTTCCCATTGGCGTCGTCAACACGGTCTGGGGAC
>JBOGJF010000775.1:0-5105 GCA_050747785.1 Vicinamibacteria bacterium | reverse complement strand
TGTTCGGCGGGCAGCACGCCTATGGACGGCCGGTCGGTGGAGAAGAGGATTCCATTCGCGCGATCAAGCGGGCGGAGCTGCTCCCGTTCTACCGGAGTCACTACAACCCGCGGAACGCCAGTCTCGTCATGGTCGGTGACGTCTCGCTCGACGAAGGGAGGAAGGCCGTCGAGCGCGCCTTTTCGGACTGGGGAGAGTCGGCGCCTCCAATGGTGAGCGAGGCTCAGCCAGCCGACTTTCCCGGCCGCAAGGTCTACTTCGTCGATCGACCCGGCTCTGCGCAGTCGGAGCTCCGTGCCGCGTTCTTGTTCCCGCCCAGGAGCACGGCGCAATACCACGTGCTCGAAGTCCTCAATACCATTCTGGGAGGGGGCTTCTCGAGCCGGCTCAACCTGAACCTCCGAGAGGACAAGGGCTATAGCTACGGCGCCTTCAGCGGCGTGCGTTACGGGATAGCGCAAAGCGTACTCCTCGCGTCGGCTCCGGTCGAGTCGCGGGTGACCCAGGCCTCGCTTCGTGAGCTCGTTCACGAGCTCGAGGCCCTCGCATCTTGGAGTCGTCCGGTTACGGAGAACGAGCTGGCAGACGCCAAGGCCACGCTCATACGTGGCGATGCGCAGCGATTCGAGACGTTAGGGCAGGTGGCGGGTGAGGTGGCTGAGCTCGACTGCTATGGATTGCCTCTCGATGAGCTCAACCGCTACGTCAGCGGGGTGGAGCGGGTAACCGTAGAAGATCTGGAGGAAGCCTCCCGCACGCATCTTCGGCTGAGCAACATGGTCCTGCTGGTCGTGGGCGACGCCGCCGAACAGGAGCGTGGGATCCGAGAGCTGGACCTGGGACCGGTCGTTCGGGTCGATGTCGAAGGTAAGGTGCTCGAGGCCGAGTCCGCTACCTGACCTATTGCGCGCGCTTCCGGAACTCCAGGTAGTAGCTTTCCGGTATCAAGGGAAGCTCCTTTTCGAGATCGAAGCCTGCGTCTTTGATCTCATCGCTGAAGGTCCCCTTCCCTCCCCGCAGATGCGCGTACCGGGACTCCGCCGTCACCCCCCGGATGCGCTCGTAGTCGATAACGACCAAACGCCCACCGGAACGGAGTGCCGCGGCGATGGAGGCCATGATGTCGCCGGGGTACTCGAAATGGTGATAGGTGTCGCAGATCAAGACGAGATCGAGAGAATCGGGAGGAAGATGGGTCGTGCGCTCACCGCCGAGGATCCCTTTGATATTGGAGATCCCTTCTTCTCGTGCCGCATCCTCGATGTAATCGATCGTTGCCTGGGCGATGTCCACCGCGTAGACCTGGCTCTCGGGCCCCACCTCACGCGCGATCAGTCGCGCCATGAAACCGCTTCCCGCGCCGACGTCGGTGACGTCGTCTCCCGCTTGAAGACCGAGCGCCGCCACGATGGCATGGCGGTACTTGTAGACGGGACGGTCGTCCCGCTCGAGGCTCTCTACGACGGCTTCGACGCCCGGAGTCTTGAACCGGTCGTTGATGGACGGGTCGACGACGCGGCCTTCCTGGCCAGTAAGGACGATTGGAAACAGAAATGCCATCCAGAACGGGGCAAGGCTTCGACAGGCCAAGCCGGTCGCGGTTCTTCGTGACATCACGCACCTCCCTTTATTGCCAGCGGGGAAGCCTAACACGAAGGCGCTCTCTGAAGAACGGTTCACATCGAATATAACGGTAGTTGCCGTATTGAATAGGTGGGAGACGGCACTCCCTGCCAAAGAGAGTTCAACGTGAAACAAGTTCTCAACCAAGACTTGAGCAGTCGAGCCATAAATGACACTGAATAAATATCTCACTCGGGCGACTGATCGGGCGCCGCCAAGAAACGCCTAAGCCGGGGGACTAGCTGGGTGCGTATCTTGGGCGAGGGATGGCTTCGAAACAAGGCGGCCGCCCGGCGGGTCTTCTCGATCCCACGTATCGTCGCCAGCACCTCGGGGAACCGCTCCGCGCGAGAAAGGTCGCTTGCGAAGAGGAGGTTCTTCCGGTCGACCCGCCCTAGACTGGTCGCGGTGCTGGCTCGACGACTGCATCGGCAGGCGTTTTTCGGATCGAAGAGTCCGCAGTGATGCTGCATGAACGTCGTGATTTCGGCTCGAGCCCGTGAAAGACGCTTTCGAAAGGTCGCGGGTGCCACATCCAGAACAACGGCAGCCTCTTTGTGGTCGAGCTCCAGTATCTCGCCGATGATGTAGGCCATTCGGTGATCGCGGTCGAGGCACTGGAGCATCGCCAAGGTGCAGCCGATCTTGATCTCTTCGAGCAGGAGGGCATCGTCGGGGGGAGCCACATCGGAGAGACCTTGTGCTAGATCGCTCGCAAACGCGTCCAGGCTCAGGGCTGCCTGTTCCATCCTTTTGTCCCTCATAGATAGAAGAGCGTTCGCCGCAACACGGTACACCCAGGTCGTAAAGCGACTCCGCCCTTCGAAGCTCCCGAGACCCGTCACCACACGCAGTAGAATCTCCTGGGTCGCATCTTCGGCGTCCTCAGGATGCCAGAAGAAACGAAGAGCGAGCGCATACACGTCCTTCTGAATCGCGAGAATGACGCCTTCGAGGGCGGTGCGATCTCCCTGTTGGGCCAGTGCTACCCTCTCTTCTAGATCAGACATCTTCGAGCAGCCGCTTCAGCCTCCGGAGCTCCTCGGTCAGTATGGCGGTTTGCGCCTCGAGCATGCCTTCGAGATTCTCGAGGAGCGCGGCTGGTGGGAGAAGCACGAAGCTGAAGACGCTCCGCCCCTGCCTCGCCGAAACCAGTCTCGAGTACGCCCATTCCACGGTCCCATCCGGAAAACGCATCTCCCAGTCCACGGTGCCCTGCGCGGGAGAGGCGTGGACCCTCAGCTCGATCTCGACTTCACCCCGGGGCGTGCGCAAGACCGCTACTCCATTCTCGACCCTGGCGAAGGCGTTCGTCCACCTCGGAAGCTGCTTCGAGTCGGCTAGCAGCCGGAAGGCCTTTTCGGGGCTCACCTCGAGCTCGATGCTCTGCACACTATGCGTCATGATGCGTATCTCCTTTCTCGATCTTGAGACATCCAGAAAGGGGGGGGATGTGACGCAAAAAACCCCCTTCATCTGCGACGCTGTCAAGAGCGGGCGTGACGCGGGTTTGAGGTACCATGGCCGCATCGGGCGAAGCCGTGAGCATCAAGACCGTCGCACATTACCGGCTGAAGAAGCGCCTGGGCAAAGGCGCCATGGGCGAGGTCTGGCTGGCCGAGGACACGCGCCTCCACCGTCCGGTCGCCCTCAAGATGCTGCCGTCGGAAGCCGCCGCCGACGCCGAGGTTAGCGCGCTCCTGCTCCGCGAAGCGCGGGTCGCATCGTCCCTCAGCCACCCCAACGTCGCCGTCGTGTACGAGGTCGGGGAAGAGGAGCGAGACGGCCGGACGCATGGCTTCATCGCGATGGAGTACGTGCAGGGTCGTACTCTCGCCGAGGCCCTGAAGGACGGCCCGCTCGAGGCTTCCGAGATCCTTCCCATCGCGCGCCAGGTCGCCGACGCCCTCGCCGACGCGCATGACCACGGCATCGTGCACCGCGACGTGAAGCCCGGCAACGTCATGATCACCGGGCGCGGGCTGGTCAAGGTGCTGGACTTCGGACTCGCCCGCTACACGCCGCCCGCGGACGAAGACTCCGCCACTTGGAGCGGCGCTCACGGCGCCGTTACCGGTGCGCTCGCGGGAACGCTCGCCTATATGTCACCCGAGCAGGTTCGCGGCGGCGCTATCGACGGGCGGAGCGACGTCTTCTCGCTGGGCGTCGTCCTCTACGAGCTCCTCTCCGGGCGTCGTCCCTTCACCGGTAAGAACGCCGTCGAGATCCTAGAAGCGGTCCTTCGTGCGGAGCCGCCGCCTCTCGCCGTGGAAGGGCCATTGGCCGACGGCCTCGTCGCACTCGTCTTCCGGATGCTTGAGAAGGACCCCGGCGCTCGTCCGGCGGGGATGCCCGAGGTCCTCCTTGGACTCGACACCGTTGCCACTGGCGGCGGCCTAGCGGCCCCCGCGAGTCGCGACCAGACGGTCGCGATCCTGGGCTTCGCGAACATCACCGCGCGACCCGAGGATGCCTGGCTCGGTGCCGGGCTCGCCGAGACTCTCGCCGCCGGGCTCGCGGAGATACCGGGCATCGCAGTCGTCTCGCCCGAGCGCGTGGTCGAGGCCTTGCGGGCGCTCGGCCTACCCCCGGCGGCCGACGACGCGGCGATCGCCGCGCGGGTGGGGCGAGAAGTGGGAGCGCGCAGCGTGGTGAGCGGGGGATACCAGTGTTTGGGCGATCAAGTACGGGTCACCGCTCGTGTGACCGAGACCGACACGGGCCGTGTGAGATTCAATGCGAAGGCGGACGGTATGCGGGCCTCCATTTTCGAGCTCCAGGACCGGATCGCAACCGAGCTCGTTACTGGGCTCCGCGGCGCCCTCCCTCCGGGTGGTCTCCGCCCGGACGAAACCAGGAGTCTCGAAGCCTATGAAGCACTGTCGAAGGGAGTCTTGAATCTGCAGGCGGAGAGCCAGGAGTCGATCGACCGGGCCATCGTCTTTTTCGAGCGCGCGTTGGCCCTCGACCCTCAGTACGCACGTGCCCACGCGTACCTCGGCTCGGCGCTGGACCTCAAAGGCGACTACCTTACCGCTCCCGACCTGAGCGAGAGAGGACTAGTTTCGCTCGAGCGGGCCCTTTCCCTCCGCCCCGACTTTGCGGAGGCCTGGCGCTACAAAGGCAGCGCCCTTGTTTCACTCGGCCGGGACGAGGAGGCGCTCGCTGCGTTCGAGTTGGCCCTCGCGCTCAACCCGACCGACGCCTCCGCCCATTCGGGTATCGGGCGCGTCCACTTCATCCTTCGTGGTGACTTCGCGCGGGCGGTGCTGGCCTACGAGCGCGCCCTCGCTCTCAATCCCCGGGGGGGTTGGGTGGCGCTCCAGCTCGCGCACTGCGCGACTCTCATGCGCGACTTACCGAAGGCGGAGACGGCGGCCCGCCGTGCGGTCGAGCTGCAACAGGCGTTTCTATCCGGTCGCACGGGGCTCGTGATCGTGGGCGCGTTCATGCGTCTAGGCCACGCCTTCGCGGTACAGGGA
>JBOGJF010000774.1:0-2953 GCA_050747785.1 Vicinamibacteria bacterium | reverse complement strand
TAGTAGTTCATCGGGAGTCGATTCACTTGGGGGTCCACTTGCCCATCGCCGGGCTGGCGAGCCGCTTGGGACGCTTCGTGCCCTTAGCCCTGAGGTCGATGAGCTCGTCGAGGCAATCGAATAGCATCGAGTTGTCCTGGCGCTGATAGGCCTTCAGATTCTCCGCTAGCTCGTCGGTCTTTCGGAGGAACCGGTCCACGGCTTCCTCGGTAAGACGCGGCGACCACGTACCATAGCCCAAGTTCTGGAGATAGCGCGCGTTCAGCTCCTGCTCGTACTGCCTCTCGATGGGCACCGACAACATCGGGACATGCAGGTCGACCGCTTCGCTCATCAGCGTGAAGCCGCCACCCGCGATGACCGCGCGGGCCGTGCGGAGGTCGTCCAGGAAGCGCGTTGGGGAGAACTCGCAGAGTGTCAGGTTGCCGTTCGTGGCTTCGCCCTCGGTCCCATAGACACGGAACGGTCCGGGGAACTTCCTCAAGACGTCCAATAACTGACGCCCGTCGGCCGCCCGCAGATAGACGACGACGTGATCGCCAGGCTCCCTTTGAGCGGCGATGACTTCCGGCCGCAGTATGGGAGGGACCAGGGTCGTCCTGCGCTTGCGCACCGGGGGAAAGAAGAAGCTGGAGACCAAGTAGTGGTAGGCGCCGGGCATCTTCACGCGAACAGCCAGTCGAGCCACGCGGAAGTCGAAGCCCTTGGCGGCCGTGACCCTCTTGTCGTGCTTGCAGCGATTGATGATCTGCATGTTGTCGATGCTGATGACGGGTACGCGGTGACGGAGCGCGTAGAGGGCCGCCCACGACTCGAAGTCGCTGATCACGAGCTGGGGCTTGAAGCCGTCCTCCGCCACCTTCCGGTACACCTTGATGTTCTTGCGGATGGCCCTGGGGGCCTTCTGAAGATTGTAGAAAATGCTCCGCGTCATCTTCAGGCGGTTGCCGAGGTAGCGCAGCGTCAGGCCCTCTATTTCCTCGATGGTTGCCTTCTCGAACGACCGGAGGCGATCGACGAGAAACCCGTGAGCCCGGCCCGAGACCACGACCCGCACCTCGTGCCCGGAGCGCAGAAGATGCTCCAACACGACCCCGCTCCGGGTCGCATGACCCATGCCATCGCCAACGACGCCGTGGAGTATGCGCAACGGCCATTTCCCTTCTAAACACTTATAGCACAAACAGTTAAAGGTGTATCGATTAGTCGAACGAATTCACGACACAGAGACGCCTCGTTCAACTAGAGGTAACAGAAGACGAATAGATTGAGTATGCTAAGGCGGGAGGTGAAGGGAAGCCAAGAGAGGCTTCCAGCTCAATGCGCATCGCGGTCATCTCGGATACCCACTTCGGGGATCCCCTCTGCACGTTGGTGACCACGAGGCACGACGGGGAGCCGCAACTCGGTCCCGCCTATCCCGCGCTCAGAAACGCTGTCGGCAAGGTCGACTACCTGATCCTGCTGGGCGACATCCTGGATTTCTCCGTTGCCAGCTACGAAAGGGCCTACAAGCAGGCCCAAGTCTTCTTCCGCGCGGTGCAGCGAGACATGGCGCAGCAGATCGTCTATCTGCCAGGCAATCACGATTTCGACATCTGGCACACCATCGAGCACCAGGTCAACGTCATCAATCAGCTCAAGCAGGGTGAGCTTCCCCGCGCCTTCAAGTGGTCTGTTCCCGCGGTCATCGACGATCGGCGCTCGAGCCTCGAGGAGAAGTTTCTGCTACCCGACGTGAGGCCGAGGCCCGAGTGGCACGAGAATCATGCGTCCTATGGAAACCTCTTTCTCGATCACATTACGCGCCAGCGCTCACCCAAGACCGGACGCGCGGTGGGAAAGAAGCTGACCTTCAACTTTGCCTACCCGAACCTCTATCTGGTCACCGAGAGTGGGGAATGCGTGCTCCTCACGCACGGGCACTATTTGGAGGCCTATTGGGCGATTGCCGGCGAATGGGCGCTTCGGTTGGCTCGAGAGGACTTGGGGTTGGAGGAGGCAGGGGAGCTCAATATGAGGGAGATGATCAGCCTCAATCTCCCACTCAACCAGCTTGCCTGCTCCGGCATCGGACAATCGGAGCCTCTGACCGACTTGATCCGCATCGTTCAAAGTGAAGCGCACGCGGGAAGAGTCGATTCACTCGGGCGGTACCTGGACCGGTTGGTGAACGCCCTCGGTCAAGAGAACGGTGTTTCGCGAGCCAAGAGCTGGGCTCGCATCCGTGCGCTCCGCTGGCTCAAGAAGAAATTCCTGTCCATGGTGCGGGTCACCGAGCGGACGCGTTACAGCACGGAGTTCTTCAGACGACCCGAAGTACGGGAGCGTTTTCGCAAGTACTACGGCTATAGCATGAACGAGATCGAGCGGCTCCAAAGGGAATACGGCCTGGACATCCCCGCGCCCAACTACGTTGTCTTTGGTCACACTCACCAGCCGATTCCCTGGGGATCTGGCGAGCTCGTCGACAACGTGGGAGGGAAAGACGTTCGGCTTTCCAATACGGGAGGGTGGCTCCTCAAGCAGGGGCCAGGAGGCGCGCTCGAGTTCGTTGGGGCGGAGGTGCTCCTGTACGAAACCGGCGTCGGGGTCCACTCGCGCTCGATCCGCGCCGCTGATCTCCAGCCCGACGCTTCGAACCTCGAGCTCAATAAGAGTCTGTCCCACGCCGGCTGAGCTTCCATCACCGATAGATTCACTACTAGCGGCGGGCCTCGGAGGAGCGAAATGACCGTGGCCGGATACTCAGGAACCCCGCTTTCGAAAAAGCTCCGCATCAAGTCAGGCAGTAAGGTCTGTCTTGTCGAAGCGCCGCCGGGGCATCGGAAGCTGTCCAGTGACACCGAGGGTCTCCACCCTGGCCCGCCGAAGCCTTGGCGAAGGCGGCAAGCTCGCCCGCTATTGGATGCGGCCCCCGGTGAACCTCTCACGCCTTCGCTATCACCCGGAC
>JBOGJF010000773.1:0-2331 GCA_050747785.1 Vicinamibacteria bacterium | reverse complement strand
ACGTCTCTCCGTCGATCCTCTCGCGTGTCGCAGGCTTCGACCACACCAGCACCCAGGGTCAAGAGATTACGAACGTGACGCCGGCCTATGGATCCACAACCAACCACGAGAAAGCGTCGATTGCCATTGGACGCAGCTTTCATAGACGGACGCCAGATCGTCGCTTGGACCTAGCTGCCTGCAAACGAAGCAGGCCGGTCTCCGGACAGTACTCCGGGAGGTACATTTATCGCGCCCTCTCGATGTACCGCTCGCCTGGAACTTTCTTGAGAAGCCAAGCTCCGATTCGCTCCTGTTCACCAACCTCACTATCCAGCGCCTTCGAGCTGTGATCGCCTGTAATCAGAGATACAACCCGGTACAAACCGGAGGCCTGAAAGATGGATGCGTAGTCCTGCTTGTACGTATACACGTCGGCATCGGCGATGTGTTCGTATCGGGTTCGCACTAGATTGGAGGGAAAGAAATCACCAATAATAAGTAGGCCACCGGCACACAACAGGCGATCAATCTCCGCGACCGCTTTGAGGAGATTGCAACGATCAATCCAGTGAAAGACAAAATTCACGATCACCATGTCGAAGGACTCAGCCAAGGGTATTTGATGAGCAAGTCCGCGCACGAATCTAACCCTTGGAAACCTCACCTGTCCGTCGTCAATAGCCTGAGAGGATGGCTCCACCGCGACCGTGGAGGCACCGTACCGTTCTCCTATGGTAGCGAGCCGATATCCATTAGCGGCGCCCACTTCTAGAACATTATTGGGTCGAAGTGCATACATTTCAATCAAACGACTTGGCAGATCGGCACCTGAATCGAGGCGCTCCAACACGCGGTGGTTCCGTTGGAACCAATTGTTGCCTTCGAATGTACCGAATAGATCGTCCTGGCTCATGAAATCACTCCTGACAGTGGACTAGGCCAACTACGGCTCTTCAGTTGTACCGACCAGTTCCCAGTCCAGAGGCGTCCCTCGCGCAACATCTCGAGTCGCTCGACGGCCAAGCACCTTCTCAAGGTAGCGCGGATGCAGCCCGTGGCCCGGTCGAATGGATCTTACGTTGTCCTCGTTAAATACCTCGCCTGCCGCCATGTTGCGCACAACAAAGAGGGACCGTCTCAACGCCCGGCTCTCCTTCTCTCGTGCACTGACCCCATAAGTAACCTCACCAATCGCTTTCTCAGCAGTGCGAATGGCATCTACCATGGCTCTGAACTCCTGAGGCTCCAACGAGAATGCACTATCCGGCCCCGAAACTGCGCGAGTCTTGGTGAAATGCTTCTCGATAATCGAAGCCCCCAAGGCCACTGCGGCAACGGGAACCGAGATCCCCAAAGTGTGATCGGACAGCCCAGCGGGTACTCCGAACACCTCAGCGAGGCTCTGAATCGTCCGGAGATTCATTTCTTCCGGAAGTGCCGGATACGCGCTCACACATTTCAGGAGTGCCACCTCTTTGCCACCGGCTTCACGTATTGTTCTCACCGCCTCGTCGATTTCGGCCAAGGTAGCCATACCAGTGGAGAGAATGACCGGCTTGCCGGTCTTGGCGACACATCGCAGCAAAGGCAAGTCGATATTCTCAAACGACGCGACTTTGTAAGCTGGGACATTCATTTTTTCCAGAAAGCGTACGGCCGAGTGATCGAATGGTGACGAAAATAGGTGCAGGTCAAGCTGGTCAGCAAGCTCATTGAGGCGAGGATGCCAGTCCCAAGGCGTACAGGCTTCCGCATATAGCTCGTACAAGGTGCGTCCAGCCCAGGGCGTTCCCTTGATTCGGAAGTACTCGGTGTCGCAGTCGATTGTGATTGTATCCGGACGGTATGTCTGAAGTTTTACCGCATCCGCCCCAGCCTCCTTAGCTAGCTTGACGAGCTCGATCGCTTCCGCCAAGCTCTGGTTGTGATTGGCCGATAATTCTGCGACGATGTAAGTCGGATGTCCGGGACCGATCACTCGGCCTGAAATTTTGACTTCAGAAACAGAGCGTCTCATCGTTTCACTCTTCGAATCGAAACTGTTTCTTTCGCTACACCGATGTCGGCTAGCCATGCAAACGGCGGACCCGATTCCTTACGGACACCCATGCTTGCTGCCGGATGATTGCCTCGGCTACTCTGTCGCTTCCCCTCCCGTCGACCAGCCTCTGCCCCTGACTACTGAGTTGCCGCCTCTTAGGCTCGTCGTTGCACAATTGGCATAGCCGATCCCGAATTTCCCCTTCGGTAAGCTCTTGCTCCCAGCCAAGATTAATGCCGATGCCGAATTCCTCTACGATACTCGCCACACGCTCTTGATTCTCCGCAGTGACGATGACCATGCTCGGG
>JBOGJF010000772.1:0-3607 GCA_050747785.1 Vicinamibacteria bacterium | reverse complement strand
CGCGCTGGTAGTGACTTCTTACGTGGTCACGTCCCGAGCCGGAGATGTGGGCACTACGACCGAGGTCGCGGCCGTGATCACGGTCCTCGCCGGTGCCCTCTGCTATTGGGGACTCCTCCAACTCGCCGTTGCCATCGCGGTGGCTACTGCGGTGATGCTCTCTGCCAAGCTCGAGCTCAGGCGCTTCGTCGCACGGCTCAGGGGGGAGGACATCGTCGCGACACTGAAGTTCGCGGTGGTGACCGCCATCCTCCTTCCAGTCTTTCCCGACCACGGAGTCGGCGTACCCCCCTTCGACGTTCTCAACCCCTACAAGATCTGGTTGATGGTCGTCCTCATCTCCGCCATCGGCTTCGTGGGATACGTGCTCATCCAGATCGTCGGGCCGCGGCGAGGGATTGGCCTCACCGGAGTGCTCGGGGGACTGGTTTCCAGCACCGCGGTGACGTGGAGCTTCGCCCAAAGGAGCCGAGACCGAGAACGACTCGCACGATCGCTGGCGCTTGCCATCGTGGTGGCGTGGTCGATGATGTTCGCACGCGTTCTGGTTGCGGTGACCATCGTCAGCCGGCCGCTCCTTGCGTCCATTTGGTTCGCGATGGTGGTCGCGCTTGCCGCGGGGATTGCCTACGCGACCTGGATCTATTTCTCCGAGCGCTCCCCTTCCGAAGAGGAGGTGACCTTCGAGAACCCTTTCGAGATCGGTCCGGCCGTACGCTTCGGACTCCTCTACGGAGCCATACTGCTCATGGCGCGCACGGCACAGCTTTACCTTGGAAATCGCGGCGTTTATCTATCAGCATTGGTTACCGGGCTGGTCGACGTCGACGCCATCACTCTGTCACTCGCCGAGCTCAGCCGTTCTGGAGACACGTTGAGCGAGCTCGTAGCGGGGCGAGCCGTGGTCCTGGCAGCCATGGCGAACACCGCGTTCAAGGGCGGGATCGTTCTGGCGACGGGATCCGCGGCGCTCAAACGCGCGATCTGGCCCGGAATGGCGCTCATCCTCAGCGCCGCGTTCCTTGCCGCTTTCGTCTAGTCGTCCCCGCAAAGTGGCGTCCGGGAAGCCGCAATGGGCTGTCGGAAGACTTTGCAGTCTCATGCCCCCCGGCAAGAACTTGTAGCAGAAAGAGCTTGCGCAGTCTCCGACAACGATGTCGGCGGCCCTTACAAAATGCCCCCCCCAAGAAGCGTCGAGCGATCGTCTAGGCGTGGATGGAAACGACGGCAACGTCTCTTGAACTATAGAGATCGGGCCGTCCCCTGGCTCGGGCGTTAGCGCAAAGCGGTTGGCATACCCCTTGCTCTTTGATCTTTCGAATTCAGTCGACCAGAGTGCCACCGGGTCCAAACTGGAGGACCCGGGATGGATTGAACCCGGCGGGGCAGAGGGTTGCTGCCGAAACCGCCTTAATGGAGATAACTTCATGACACAGTCGTGCCGTGCCGACACAAGTGTAGCCAAGTGCAAGTCTTTCGAATCCTTCGCGACACCATCTAACCATCGTCCGCTCTCAAGTAGCTTAGGTTCTCGCTTCCCCCGGAGCATCGCCGTTGTCTTCGCGATGCTTCTGATCGCTGCCAATGCCGATGCCATCGTCATCGACTTCTCTATCGGCACCGTCGGCGACCTCGGAACGTCGACCGTCAACATCGGCGGTGTCGCGGTCGATGGATTCTACTTCGATGGGAGCAGCTGGGAGCCGGCCAATCTATTTCGGCGAAACGAAACCAACGATCACGGCCTCGGGATCTGCAATCCTGACGAACTGGGAGAGGACGAGTGCCAAGACGCGGAAGGTGGAGGGGACATCAACGAGCTCGACAACGCTGGTTTAGCGGAGCTCATCCGACTCACCCTGCCCGCCGGCTTCTTCTGGACCGAGGTAGGCATCTCCTCGATGGACGAGAACGACAGCAGCGACGAGGACGACTTCGAGCGAGGAGAGGCTTACGCCACCAACGACGGTGACCCTGCCAATCTTCTCCTGGGGACACCATTTTGGCAGTTCGAGGGCACCGACCCGGTCGAGGTGACGAACCCGGTTCTAGGCGCAGACCAGTTCGCCCAGCACATTTTCTTCCGACCCTTCGACTGGTCCGGCGGCGCGGTCTACGGTTACAACACCGACAATGACTTCCTGGTCTGGCAGGCCACCATCGAGCCCATCCCGGAGCCGGGGACGATCGGCTTGCTCGCCGCCGGCTTGCTCGGCCTGGCGATCGCGGCCCGGCGAAGAAAGTCCTAGAGACCTAGAGCACCGCGAGCGCCAGCTCGCGGTGCTTCGCTTCTAAATCGTCTCGGTGATCAGTTCGTAGCTGACACCATAGATGTTTGCTTATTCGATCGTCACGAAGCGCTCGAGCCGAGCGACTTCGTCCTCACCGACGTATTTTCCGATCTCTTTCCGAAACTGCTCCATCGAAGTGTAAGGGCGGTACTCCTTGAACTCGTGAAGCATGCGCTGGCCGAGACCGGGTATGCTCAGGATATCCTCGTCGCTGGCCGTATTCAGATTGATCGGTATGAAGCAGTACTGAGCGAGTCGGGCGGTTTCTTCGGGACCAACGTACTTGCCAATCTCCCGGTTGAACTGCGCGAAGCTCCGCCACGGCCGGTACTCTTCGAACTCATGCGCCATCCGCTCGCCCGCACCGGGAATCAGCATGATTTCTTCACTGGTGGCGGTGTTCAAGTTGATGTGGACGAACGCCTTGCCGTAGAGCTCCGAGAGCTGCTCATCGGTCAAGGACTGGGCGCGCAAGACCGCGTTCGCATCGCGGATACTCGTGAAGGGACGCCCCTCCAGGACGGCCTTCGCCGCGGCTTCATTCATATGCGGTAAGCCACGAAGCACCTCCTCGGTCGCCGTGTTGAGGTCGATAATCCCCTGCGATTTACCAACTTGGGATACCGCATCGTCCGCGATGCCCACCGCCAGGACGGTCGCGGTGACAAACACGATGGTCCATGATTTCATTCGAGTCATTCTACTCTCCTTCGTTCAGTGCCGTCCGAAGACCCGGACAACACCGGATGACGATAACCGTAAGCCAATCCAAGAAGCCCCAGATGTACCATGGCGGCCGGGGCAAGGGCCGGTGGGGCCTTGGCCTTCACCGCTCTCCAGAAGAGCTCGAATCCCTCCAGCCCGGGACTGACCTCGACCTGAAACGCACGGCTGCCGCGATAGTGAAGCACCAGCCCGGTCAGACCGGAAAACAAATAGAGCACCATGAGGAACCGCAGGGCCCTGAGGCTGGAGGCACCCTTGCCGAGAACGTGCACGCCGCCCGTCACCAACCCGGCGGCGATCAGTACGAGCGGGACGAGCTGCAAGCGATCCTCATAGTGCTCGAGCAGAAGCAGATCCGAGCCGGTGACGACGAGCCCGAGCATGAGTAACGTCAGGAGTAGTCGACGAAGCGAGTCCATCGCAGGTGTCCGCTAACGGACTACCTTGCCCTTCGAGCTCACCCGGTACGGCTCGGGAAGCACGGTCTCGACTCTTTTTCGGAAACCCTTCACTTCCCATCTCAGTCGCTCCAAGGCCTCCGCGATCCGCATCTGGACGCGAACGGAGTCCTCGTCCGCGTTCACCAGAGC
>JBOGJF010000771.1:0-2394 GCA_050747785.1 Vicinamibacteria bacterium | reverse complement strand
TGTCTGCGCTGACCTTTGCGCCAGGTGTCCGCAACGAAAAGGGCTTCCTGAGCTTCGCTGACGACGATTTTGAAGCCTTTGTGCGCGAGGCGGCTCAAGGCGCGTTGGCTGAGGTTCGGCGGCGCACCGCCGATCGTTTCCTCGCACGCGCCTTGACGGACGCCTATGCTGCGTTCAACGTCGCCGCCCGCGCTCCACGCGGCGAATCGCAGAAAGGAGCTACTTGATTTCGTCGAGAAGACACCCGAGCCGGCAGCCGAGCTCATTCGCGATCCAGTGCCTCGCCGCGAGGTGCACCTTCAACGCCTCCTGACAGCGATTACAGTTTGCCGCGAAGCCGGCAACACGGCACGCGCGCTCCGCTTTGTACTCATCGGCGCAGAGGCAATTGGCACCGACACGGCAACGCGATCACTGCTCGCCGCCTGTCCTGAGCTTACGGCGCGCTATGCCAAGGAGTCCGCGAGCCGCCTCATTCTCGGCGACTCGGATCGTGTGGAAGAACATGGCGCGCTGCTCGCCCAACTTCTAGCCGAAGACGCCGCAAAGGGCAATGCGATCGCTGTAAGGGAAGGACGGCGCCGGCTGTGGGCGTGGTCCGAGGCGCGCGATTACGAGTTGCGCAAGGAGAGAGAGAAGAACGAGTATGCCCGTCCGTGGAACATCACGGACCGAGAAGGAGCGGCGTTGCTTGACGCAACGCTGTTGCATGACGGGCCCAAGCGCGCCGTGGCTCAGATCGGGCACTTTCGACCATGGGGCACTTGTCAAGAATCTTGTGTCTGCCGCCGGACCCGCCGCAAGTCATTCAGTTTCGAATCGGGCCTCGAAGATAGCGTTGAACTGATCGAGGGCCGCGGTGACGTTTGCGGCGACGCGGCGCCATCGTCCGGATTCGAGTGAGGTGACCGCGATACCCAGTTTGAGTTTCGCGGTTTCCTCGGAATGGAAGTAGCCGCCGCTGTTTCGGCGGAGGATCTCGAGCTGCTTATTGATGGCCTCGACGGCGTTTGTGGTCGAGAGGGTACGTCGGACGCCATCTGGGTAGTTGAGAAAGAAGAGATAATGCGGCCGCTTTTGGCGTAGCTCCTTGACGAAAGCTGGGGCGGACTCTTCGAATCGTTGGCAGAGCTCCTCGAACTGAGAGCCAGCGAGCTCGGCGTTCCAGGCTTGCTTGATGGTGCGGAACCTCTTGGTGAACTCAGCGGAGTCATCCTTGGAGAGGTGAGTTTTCGCATTTCGGAGCATGTGAACGGTGCAGAGCTGCACGTCCGAGTTGGGAAACATTCCTCGAGTGAGGCCGAGCAGACCGGAGAAGTCGTCGTGGACGATGATCAGAACGCGGCGCAGGCCCCGTTCCACGAGAGAGCGAAGGACGGTTTTCCAGCCCTCCAGGTTCTCGCGCCCGTGCTTGGTATAGCATCCCAAGACTTTCTTTTTGCCGTCACGGTGAAGGCCGATGACGAGGTAGATGCAGGCAGAGCGCAGACGTTCGTCTTCCTTCACCTCGACGTACTTGCCATCGAGGAAAACAGCGAGCATGTCCGGGTCGATGGGCCTGGAGTTGACGAGCTCGAGCTCTTCGACGAAGCCTGAGGCGACGGCGTCAAGGTCTTCGGAACAGGCGCCGAGTCCCATCGTTTGGAGTGCGGTTTTTGCGGCGTTTATCGAGCGGGCTGAAGAGAGCACACCGAAAAGAAGGGCTTGTATCTCCTCGGAGTATCCGCGCTCGTAGGGCGGAGGGATAGAGGAAGGTCGAAAGTTGCCGGTGCGGGATCTGGGCACCCGAATGTCGACGGGGATGGAGCCGACATTCACCGAACGCCCGTAGCTGCCGTTGCCTTTGTCGCTGGCGGCCTCGGTGAGGTAGTGGCGGCGTTCGGCTTGCCCAGCAGCGGAGAGCATCATTCCCAGGAGCTCACGAACACTGAACTTCTCCAGGCCGGCAGCGAGCAAGCGGTCGATTTCTTTGTCGAGGGAGTCGGAGACGGAATTTTGTGATACGTTGGGTTTGGGATCTGAAGACATTGCTTGTTCCTTTCAAGTAACAGGTCCTTTGCCCCAGGGAGCGGCTACTCCCTGGGGCGTTCTCGTTTCAGCGGATTCCACGGCGGCGCTGGGCAGCCTTGCGAACGGCTTTCGCGATTCGCCAGCGCTTCCAGTCGGCAACACCTCCTTCCTGATGCTGCAACGCGGAGCGGGTCACCTCCACGCCCAGAACCTGGCCGGCGTGGGCCACCAGAAGCTCACGCGCCCACTCAGAGAGATTGGGCTGACGCTGAGCCACAGGATGCTCTCCCTTGAGGGCGCGCAGCAAAGAGCCGTACTCAGTGCGAGAGAATCGAATGAACAGCCCCTTGCTCCGGGGATGTTTCAGCGGAGGCCTTCCGGTAC
>JBOGJF010000770.1:0-2002 GCA_050747785.1 Vicinamibacteria bacterium | reverse complement strand
GTCGTGGTGTGGGAGAGCAGCGACAGCGAACCTGGCTCCGAAGACGCGTCGGTGGCCAACTGCAACGTGTGCTACGCTTTGTCAGCACACTTGGAGGTTTCACCATGGAGCCCGAGTACGCCCGTTCCAGCTACGCCCGCTCAGAGGTCGAGTACGCGCTCGGCAGTCCCCGCTATCGCAACCGGTTGCTTCCCGTCGTCGTCGCGACCTCGCCGTAGTCAGCGGCGAGGCGCACGACCACGAGGTCCTCGGGCCCGGCCGCGCTGGGTACCGACTCGCCGGCCGGGATGCGGACCTCGCGCAGCGTCAGCCCGTCGCGGGCGGCGCGCTCGAGGAACGCGGCGTTGACGTGGCGGCGACCTCGGCCCGCCGGCCGGCGCCTGCGACCGCCGCCCGCAGCCGCTCCAGCGAGGCGATCCGATCGGCGTCACCGCCCTCTGCTTCTCCGCCAGCTCCTCAAGACAGCCCGCGACGGCGACCGGTGTAGACTTGGCGGTCAGGGGCACTCGAGAGCCCCTGGGAAGGCTGTCGAATTGGAAGCCCGAAAGATCCAGCAGATCGTCGAGCGGGACGGTGAGGTCACGGTGAAGGACCTTCCATGTAAGCGGGGACAGCGGGTCGAGATGATCGTGCTGCTGGGCTCCGAGGCCGACGAAGGCCAGCGGCTCCCGACCATGCGGGATCTGCTCAATTCCGGCCTGGTCGGAATGTGGGCCGACCGAACCGACATCGCCGACAGCGCAGACTTTGCCCGCCGTTTGCGCGAGCGAGCGCTGCGCGGAGCGCCAACGGCTTGATCCTGGTCGACACGGACATCGTCTTAGAGGTACTGCGCGGCTATCCGCCCAGCGTCGCTCGGCTCGAGGGCGTCGGGTGACGAGACCGTGCTCCTCTCGGACGAGCACCTTCGGTCGAACATCGGCATTCTGGACGCCGTGATCGGCCAGATGGCCGTTGACCGCGATCTTCCCCTCTGCACCTTCAACCGCAAGCACTACGCGGCGGTGCCGCGCCTGCGGATCGAGGCGCCCTACCCGAAGGGAACTGCCCAGGAAGCTTTCCTCAATATCCGCGGTCTTTCACCTCCGGCTGGACGGCACTCCTCCTCGAAAGGGCCGAGCAGGATATCAAATTTGTGTACTACGTTGCCGTACCCAGCAGGTTCCTGGAAGATCTTCGACTCGGACAAAAGGTCTCTCTTCATATGAACCTCTGGGCACTAGCTGTGTCCAACCTCATCGAAGCGGGCAGAAGTGTCGTATTCGTCAAAGGGCAGGCCGATGACCTCGTCCTGGAACAACGAGTGTTGAAATGCGAGAATGGACACGAATATGCGCCCTCTTCCGGATACAAGTTTTGCCCGGTTGATGGTAAAGTTCTCCAGTAGTCGGCAGCATCACGCTGCCTGCCGAGCGTGATCCGCTCAACGAGCAGACCTTGGCGCAGGTGTTTGCCGGGGTTTCGATGCGCGAATACGCCTGGTCGCTGGAGCCGGTGCCGCCGAACCTCGAACACCGGGCCGTGTTGGGGCCGTGTCCAAGAGAGCGGTGTAGCGACGGTTCGTGGCCTTTGAGCACCGAGCTCCTGCTCGACCCCAGCATCGAGGCGACCAACTGGCCCGCCGAACAAGCCATCCGCCCCGCCGTGGCCAACCGCAAGTCCGTGGGCGGCAACCGCACCCCAGAGGGAGCGCAGACCCAGGCCATCCTCATGAGCCTGCTGCGCACCGGTCACCAAAACGGCATCGGAGACCACGAGCTGTTTACACCCATTCTGTGCGGACCTCTCCCAGCTGCTGACGCCGATTCTTCCAAAAACGCTGGCGCACCCGTCGCGGCGGGAGGCGGTAGAAGGCCCCATGCTCCAGGCGTCGTGGACGCCACGGACGGAGCAAGGGGGGAGGATGTTGGCGATGCTCAAGCGTCATGAAATCCAGGTCCTACTGAAAGCCGGCCACTCGCTGGTGGAGGTGGTTCGGCTGGCTGGGGTGTCGCGCCACTCC
>JBOGJF010000769.1:0-4289 GCA_050747785.1 Vicinamibacteria bacterium | reverse complement strand
GATCGAAAAAAGTAAATGCCGGCGCAACGTCCTCGAGCAGTAATTCGATATCGGCGTACTCTCCCTGAAAACCCCAGCGGCTCGAAAAACGGTGTTTCACGGAAACGCGAAACGATCGGCCGGAATCGATCTGCGGCTCGACCGGGCTCCCCTGCAGTCGAAGGCGACCGGTTTGAGCGCGTGCGTAGGAGAACCGTACGCCGGTCCGATCGCCGCTACCGAGCTTGGTGTCGATCACGAAACCGGGGCAACTCCAAAGACCCCGGCGCCCCGGTCGACGCGGTCCGGTAGATCGACTGCCAAGGCCCGCACCGAAAGGTCGGCCACCACCACGAGTCCGAGTCGGTTCGCGGAGAAGAAAGAGTACTCCCCGCCCACACCGAAGCCATACGCCAGGCCGGCGTTGCCTGGGTCCTCGCCGACGTCGGTCGTGGCGCTTCCCAGCTCGTAGATTGCGGCACCGGAGAATTGAGCTTCTGCGGGTTGCGAGAGCATGCAGGCACCTGAGAGCAACAGGGCTCCCGTCCATCTCCGTCTCATAGAGTCGCGTTTATTTATCATGACCAAAAGGCATGGTTCCAGTCGAACCCGGGGGCGATCCTTCGGCTGAATTCACGAAGTCGTCACAAGGGAAGGTGAAAGGCCTTTCGACATGGAAACGCGCGTGGTTTCATGGTAATCTCGCATCCGCCGGGTTGCCGTGATGGGGCTTGTCGGGGTCCAAAGGCGAAGTATGAGACTCCTTCGTCGGCAGTCGAGGCGCTGGGTTGGGATCACGCCTCTTCCCGCAGAGTTCGTATTCCTATTCTCAGTCACAGTTCCCGAAACCCAGTAGCCCCACCCGAAAAACTAGCCTCTCCGATAGGCCGGCCTCTGCTCTGGCGCAGGGGAGGTTACGCGGATGGAGGAGAAGCGCCTCGATGCGCTCTTCGCCCGCTATGTCGAGCACTTTGTTGTCTTCGGCGAGCGTCTGGGGATCGAAGAGCTGTCCGGTGGCAACCCTGAGATGGCGGCCGGGTTGCGGGAACGCATGGAAGCCTTCCTCCAGATCCAGGACGCTCTGGAGCGACGCTCACAACCCCTGACGGGGAGGACGCTTCTCCACTACCGCGTCCACGAAAAACTCGGTACGGGCGGGATGGGGGAGGTTTATCGTGCCCACGACCTCGACTTGGACCGCGAGGTAGCAGTCAAAATCCTGCCTCCCATCCTTACTCTGGATCCCGGGCGGCGAAAGCGCTTCGAGAGGGAAGCACGGATCATGGCCGCCCTGAACCACCGCAACATCACCGCCATCCACGGCATCGAGGAGGTGGATGGCGTCGATTTCCTCGTTTTGGAGCTGGTGCCGGGCGAGACGCTGGCCCACGTAATCGAGCGAGGCCCTCTCGATCTCGAAAAGACGCTGCCGCTCTTCCGACAGATCGCGGAAGCGCTGGAGGCGGCGCACGAGAAAGGAGTGGTGCATCGCGACCTGAAGCCGGCCAACATCATGATCACGCCGGACGGCCAGGCCAAGGTTCTGGACTTTGGGCTGGGTAAGACGTTGGGTGTCCAGGCGCCAAGGAAGCTGAGCGAATCGTTGGCCTCGAGCTTGGAGGGGACAGTGACCGGTCTTATTCTCGGCACCGCGGCCTACATGAGCCCGGAGCAGGCGAGAGGCCACGAGGTGGACCGGCGGACCGACGTGTGGTCGTTCGGCTGCGTGCTGTACGAGGCGTTGACGGGTAAGAAGGCGTTTCCCGGGACCAACTTTTCGGAGACCGTGGCGGCGATTCTGGATCGGGAGCCTGACTGGGAGGCGCTGCCGGTCCAAATTCCGGCATCGATCCGGAGACTTCTCCGGAGGTGTCTCGCGAAGGACGCTCACCGCCGGCTCCACGACCTCGCCGACGCTCGTATCGAGATCGAGGACGTGCTGCAGCCCCCACCGGCCGTCGGGCGAGCGCGAAGAAAGTGGAAGCTTCGGGCTGCCGCTGCTCTGGCCGGCGCACTGGGGCTCGCGATCGCCGGCTGGCTCTGGATGGGCACGAAGCGTGTAGGGCCTACGGACCGAGAACCGTCGGCCTCCAAGGAGAGGGTCACCGGAGCGGAACGGGCGGAGAGTCTCGAAGCCTACCGGGCCTCTCTCCGCGAGGCCAACGTCCGGTGGCAGCAGGCGTTCCAACGAAAGCACGGCCGCCCTGCGGCAAGCATTCCCTATCTCGTTTATGTGACGACCCGCCGCCCGCCCACCCTCAAGGTCATCGACGGAACAGCCTATAAGGTCCTCGCCACTGTGGCCGTCGAGAACCCTGAGAACACCGATATGATTCGGAGCGCCGCGGTGAGCTCGAACGGGGCCTATGTCTACGCTGTCGACACTCACCAGGACGGCGTCTTCGTCATCGATGCCTCCGCTCGATCACGTATCAGAACAGCGGAGGGCATTTTCTCGATTCCGGTGCGGAAGGATCCGTTCTGGATTGCGATCAGTCTCGACAGCAGGCGTGCGTATGTGACCTCGACCGACGGCTATGTTTCGGTGATCGATACCGACCCGTCCAGCGGGACATTCCACCGAGTCCTCTCCGTTCCCGAGGGCGGTGCGATCGTTGTAGGGCGTGACCCGCGAGGGCTCGCCTTCACGCCCGATGGGACTCGTCTCTACGTGGCCAACGGTCTCTCCGATTCGGTCTCCGTCATCGACACGGACCCTCTTAGCCCGACCTACGACACGGTGCTTCCCGTGCCCGATGGCACGAGCATTCGCGTCGGCACCGAGCCATGGGGCGTCACGCTCGCCCCTGACGGTAAGCGCGCCTATGTGACCAACACGTTTTCCAACACCGTGTCCGTCATCGACACCGATCCCGCCAGCGCGTCGCTTCATATGGTCGCCGCCACGATTCCCGTCCGGGTCTTCCCGACCGGCGTTACTTCGACTCCCGACGGGACGCGCGTCTATGTGGTCCTCCGCGACAACCACAGCGTCGCCGTCATCGATACGGCCTCGCTCCAGGCGCTCCCCGTACAGATCGCCGTGCGCGAGACCCCCATAGCCATCGTCGTCAGCCCCGACGGAACGCGAGCGTACGTGACCAATCAAAGCTCCCAGGACGTTTCGGTGATCGACACCGATCCCCTGAGCTCGACCTTCCACACCGCTGTGGCCACGATCGCTGTCGACGGCTTTCCTCTCATGGCGGCCATTGGACCGCCTCCACCAACGGAAAACTAGAAACCAAGGACGGGCGGAAGACGTCAACCGTCGCGCCGTTCCAGCTTAATCGACGCTGTTTTTGGGCGAGGGCTCCCGAACTTTGTTGGTCAGTGCGACCATCGACCGGGCGTAAAGCATCCGGCAGGCGTCGGCACTCTTCCCGAGGCGCCCTCCCATCTCCGGAAAAGTGAGCTCCTCGAAGTTCCGGAGCAAGATGACCTCACGCTGGACCTCGTTCATGGAATCGAGCGCCCTCTCGAGCGCCTGGGATTCTTCTCGCAAGCTCAAGCAGCTGGTATGGGACCGCACCTCGGCCGCTGCCAAGCGTAAGCCCTCGAGAGGAACCGTCCGCGCGACATCACGGCGCTTTCGGTGGAGATATTCCGCCTCGTTGCGAATCTGGTTGCATGCGATGGCCGCGAGCCATGCTGCCAAAGTCTTCCGGCGGGTCCCCCGGAACTCGTCGATGTGCTGGAAAGCAAGCAGAAGCGTTTCCTGAAGGATGTCTCTGGACTCGAGGTGAGGGCGCAAATTAGGCCCGAGGCGCAGTCGAATGAGCGCAAGGAGCTTGTCGCCGCACTCGGTGAAGAGCGTCTCGAGCGCCTCCCGCGAGCCCTCGCGTGCGCGCCGTAGCAGGAGCGAGCTCGTCTCGTGATCCATGAACCTTCTGGCCGAGTTCCGGTCGTCGCGGTCGCGGCCGGCCTAGCCCTTCGGGGGCGTTTCTCTCTCCCCGTGACCGGTACCGTGCCAATCATTGTACCCCCAGTTCCGGGCACGTGCCAAGCCCGAGGCAACGCAGGCGGCACGTTTCCAAGACTTGGTCTTCTCGGAACACACCTTTATGGGAATCGCTACCGAACTGCTATCGAATCTGGATCACGTGATCCAAATTGAGGAAGGTGGTGCGTTCGGTCAGGACCCCCTTCGCTGTCTCTAGAAATAGAGGAGTGCGCGCCGGACTGCCGCGGAGCGCTTTTGGGCCCCGGGCAGGCGCCAGGACGGCGGATCTGATGACGGGAGTCTTCGAGGCGGCATCGACTCGTTGCGGACCTTCCACCAGGGGTGGTGGGGTGCGCTTTCTGGGCAT
>JBOGJF010000768.1:0-6822 GCA_050747785.1 Vicinamibacteria bacterium | reverse complement strand
GAGCGGCACTGAACCAGAAGCTCCGCGGACATTACGGGTACTACGGAAGACGCTCGAACTACGCTCGGCTGCGTCAACTCTACGAGCACACCGAGAAGACGTGGCACGAATGGCTGAGTCGACGCAGCCAGCGCCGGCGCCTGCCGTGGTCCCAGTTTGCTGCCTTTCTGAAGCGCTGTCCGCTGCTACCACCCCGGATCACGCAGGCCGGCTACGTGTATGGCTAGGATGGGAGAGTCGTCTCGAGGAGCCGGATGCGAGAAATCCGCACGTCCGGATCTGTGGGGGGCTGACGGAGCAACCCGGCAGCCTATCCCGATCGGCACTCTAAGGCACTAGGTCCGCCGGACGAGGAGCTTCAGGCGGCGTTCGAGCCGACCGCCCTGGCTTTCGCCATGGCAGATGATAAGGATCGTATCGTCGCCCGCGAGTGTCCCCATGACCTCGGGCCAATCCCTCTGATCGATGACGCGGGCCACCCCTTGGGCGGCTCCCGGGGGCGTCTTCACGATGAGCAGATTGTGGCTCCGCGCCACGCTCTGTACAAAAGCCGTGACTGAGGGGAGGAGTCCTTCATCGCCGGTGCCAGGCCCCCCGGCCACGTACCGATAACCACCGCGACCGTCGGGAGCCTTCGATATGCCGAGCGCCTTCAACTCCCGGGAGAGCGTCGACTGGGTGAGATCGACGCTCCGCCGGCGAAGCTCGCTCAGAAGCGCCTCTTGCGTGCGGATGGACTTTTTCGATAGAACGCTCAGGATGATTTCCTGCCGATGACTACGTTCCGACATGGCTCCCGCGAAAATAGCATAATGGGACCGCCAATGCTCGGCGGGAAGGGTTGGAATCCATGAAACGGTTCTCGATCGCTGTCGGCTTGCTGACCGCTGCTGCTTGCACGGATGCGCGGGTTCCCCTGGGTTCGGACGCCGCCATCCATCTGGAAGATCATCTCGACTCGGCCGAGATCGAGAGCGCGAGTCTTTCCACCGCCGCACTGCAGAGAGTCGAGTGGAGATTCGACGAGCCGTCGACAGGCATCTGGAAGCCTTTACGCGTTCCGAGCGGCGGGGAGAGCCGGAGCCCCAGTCGGCTCTCCGCGACGGACGGTGCTCTGCGACTTTCCATTTCCGAGGAGGGTCGGCATGGCTTGCTGACACTCGGCGGCCTCTACACCGATCTCGACGATTGGGACTTCGATGATTGGGAATCGATCGTCCTCGAAGCCCGCACGTCGGATCCCGTCTCGAGCATGATCGTGGCTTTCGACCTAGAGCAAGGGCTTCTCTCCGAGCCGTCCGCCTCGCAGCTGGCTGGCATCCTCGAAGCGACGCCGGTATTCAGTAACGGCGACCTTCAAACCTACGTCTTTCCCGTGACGCGGCCGGAAGCGATGCCCGAACAAGAGTCGGGACAAGGAGAGGAAGAAGAACGGCCATGGCGTCATCTGGGCATCGCATTCGGCGCTTTGCGAGAGTCCTCGGTCGACATCGTTTCCATCGGCGTCGTGCCGTCGGGTGGCACGTTCTCCGAGCCCTTCGGCGTCAAGAGCGAAGCGCGCGAGCACTCCGTTCGCAAGACGCTCTTCGCCCACACGCCGGCCCGGCTAAGCTACCGCGTGTCTGTCCCACCGGCCGGACGTCTGGATTTCGATCTCGGCGTCGTTCGATCCGACGTTCCGGTGAGCTTCAAGGTCCTCGTCGAGCCGGAGAGGGCGGAAGGTGAAGACGAGCGGGTCGTTTTGGAAGAGGACTACGCGGACGCGCTTCGTTGGAGGAAGGCGAGCGTCGATCTCTCCGAGCACGCGGGAACGTCCGTAACGCTATCCCTCCAAGCCGACGCGGCGCGCGAAGGGACGGTCGCATTGTGGGGAGCTCCGACGTTGAGCGGTACAACCCCCCCCGCGAAGCCCAACGTCATCTTTTATGTGATCGACGGCGGAGGCGCGGACTTCATGAGCGTCTACGGCTACAACCGGCGCACGACTCCGTTCATGGAGCGGCTGGCCGAGGAGGGCGTGGTCTTCGAGCACGCCTACAGCAACTCGACCTGGACGCAATCGTCCACGGCGTCTTTCATGACGTCGCTACATCATAGCGTCCTTGGCGGATTGAGCCGGGGAGCCTACTCCTCGCCGGTGCCGGGGGCGGCCACGACGTTGGCGGAGCACCTGCAGGCCGCCGGCTATATGACCGCGTCCTTCACGACCAATCCGAACGCCGGGCGGCTCATTGGGGTGGAACGCGGCATGGACGTTCTCGTCGAGCACCTGAGCGGGCTGGGAGAGGACACCGCGCCGTCTTCCACCGTGCTTCACGAGGAGTTCTGGCGTTTTCGAGAGCAGTATCCAGCACAACCCTACGCCGTTCATTTCCAAACGACCGATGTCCACTGGCCCTATCACCCCGAGCCTCCCTTCGCGGGACTTTATGTGTCGCGCGAGGAACGTGAGGAGCTCGGCGCTTGGGAAGGGGCCATGTTCGGCCGGGGCTTCAACATCACGAGCGTCTTTGCCGCCTATCGGCACGCTCTCGAGCGCGAAGGGATCGACCGCTTGAGCTTCTATCAACGACACCGAGATCTCTACGACGAGACAGTGGCCCAGCAGGACTATCGCCTTCGGCAACTCGTCGAGCGTTTGAAGGCAGCTGGCGAGTGGGAGAGGACACTCCTCATCATCGGCGCCGATCACGGTCATCCCGCCGGGAGCTTCTCTCGGTTCGGACAAGGCATGCTCGACCCCGAGCCGCCCGAGTGGGAAGGAGCTCTATTGGGCTCGTTCAATACCCGGGTTCCTCTGATCGTCGTGTGGCCGCAGGGGATCGCTGGAGGGCGGCGATTCAGCCAGCCGGTCTCCATGATCGACGTGCTGCCCACGGTTCTCGATCTCGCGGGCCTACCTCCGCCGGAGATTCTGCAGGGTCAATCGTTGGCGCCGCTCCTCCGTGGGGAAGAGGGCTGGGAGCCGCGACCGGTCGTCTTCGACGAGTTCCGTGTCGATGCGGAGTCCGGTGAATGGATCGGTAACATCGAGATGATCGACGGGCGCTGGGGTGCATCTCTCGAGATCGGACCCGCTCCGAAGGGCTCGGAGAGCACCGATCCCAAGCTGGGACGGCATGTCGTACCCGCCGGCGGCCGTTGGGGTGCCACCCACCCGTACTTTCCCGAGATCCCTCGGCTGCTCTTGTACGATCTGTCGGTCGATCCTTACGCCGTGCATCACGTCAACGATCGCCATCCGGATCTCGTCGAAGCCTATCGCGCGCGACTGCTGGCGCTATGGGAGGCCCACCGGGCCCTGGCTCAGAAGTTCCAAGCGACGAAAGATGTGGCCCTCACGCCCGAGCAGCTCCGTCAGTTACGCGCCCTCGGCTACATCCAGTAGTCGGATGCGGTCGATGTGGCGATTCTCCCGGGGCTGGGTCTTTCTTTTCTGGATCCTCTGCCTCGTCCAGATAGTCACCATCACCTCGAGCACACCGTTCGTCTTTGCCGGACCCGGCTCGCCGGAACAGCTCGTGATTCTGCTGGCCTACCTGGTCTCGAGCCTGTGCTGGTTGGAGCGCTTCAGGAAGCTCCCTTTCGTTCTCCTTCATCTCTTCGTCGTGCTGTGCCTGCTCGTGTCGCATCCTCTCACCTTGTATTTCGGAAGAGACGGGGCGGTGATCGTGATCGGAGTCTACTTCTTGCTGGCTCTCCACCACCTGACGTCTATCCCGGGACGGTACCAGTTGCTCGTGGGCTCGCTCTTCGTGAGCGCCCTTTTGGTCGAATTGCTCTTGTCGACCGTCGACGAGTCCGGGAGTCGCTCGCGGGAGGGTCTCAAGGACTACGGCGACCTCATGGGGAGCTACGGTGAAGGAGGGTTTCTCCTCCCGGAACTGGATCTGATGGTCGTGGGAGAGCACGGAGAGGCCCGATTCATCACCAACCGGTTTGGTTTTCGAAACCAAGCGGACTTCGACTATGCCCCGTCGGCGGGGTTCCGGGTCCTTCTCATCGGCGATAGCTTCGTGGCCGGCTATCGGACCGATCAAGATGAGACGATGGGCAGGGTGCTGGAGCGAGAGTTGTCGAGGACGGATGGCTACCGGGACAGCGAAGTGCTCATCGCGGGCGCCGGGCACCCGGGCGCCTATTACGAGTACCTGAGAGACCAGGCGTCGAAGTTCCACCCCAATCTGATCCTGGTGGGGATCACACTGGGCAACGACATCTCTCAGAGCTATGCCGCGCGGCGGGGCGCGGACTTCGAGAAGGAAGTGAACGCCCGTTCATTTCTACCCGCCGATGCTTACAAGCGTTCCTACCTGGAGCGCTTACCCGTTAAGATCGACCGTAGTCTTCGGACGTGGCGAGCCTACCGTTTCCTCACTCGAATGATCCGGACCGAGCCCATCGGGTCCTGGCTAGGAGACCATCCTACCGATGTGCATTCCTTCGATGCCATTCATTCGCTGGGTCACTTCTACGACCGTCAGCCGATTTCCGTGGTGGAAGAATCGTACCTAGCTCTTTTCTATTATCTGGGCGCGATCGACTCTTGGTCCCTGCGGAACGAGACGCCTGTGGTGTTCCTCTTGTTACCGCAGCGTTTTCAGGTGGCTGAAAGAGACTGGAAGGCTACCGTGTTCGCCTACGCTCTGGACGAGCCTGCCTTCGACCTTGAGAAACCCAACCGAAGGATTATGGACTGGTGCCGGGGCCGAGTCGTTTCCTGCCTCAATCTGTTGCCCGTGTTCAAGGAGTCGACCGATAGCCTTTATCTTCCCCGAGGGGACATGCACTGGAACGCGATGGGCCAAAGGCTCGCGGCCCTCACCGTCAAGGAGTACCTGCTCGAGCAAGGCCGGAGTGTGATGAACCCCACCCGCTGAGGCCGATTGTGGTTGACTGCAGCGCGGGGAGGGTGTATACGGTCCACGCCAGATTCCAGCCAAGGTCGGACGTTCCAAACAGACAAAAAGGAGAAGCCATGAGCAGACCGAGATTCAAAAGGCTCGAGTTGCTCGCGCTGTTGCTGCTGGTGGTGGCAGTGCCAGCATCGCTCGTCGCCCAGCAAACCTATCCGCCGTATGGTCCAACCATCCCACCCATCGTGTTGAACGGAAGCCCCGCGCCTCCGTATCCCACACCCAACGCGGCCAACCAGCAGTCTCAGTGGAACATGGAGCTTGCGGGCTGGAGCGACCTGCAGGGCCGGTCCGCGTACCAGCCCATCATCATTACTCAGGACGGGCGGTTCATCGCCTACGTCGGTCACCATGCCACGGCGCACATGCCCATGAACCCGCTCACCGGCAAGGCGGAACCGAGCGGTACATCGGTGGTCGATGTAACCGATCCCGCGAATACGAAATACCTTGCGCATATCCCCGGCCCATCTTCCGAGGGTGGAGGCGATGAGGGCGGCGCCCAGATGGTGCGGGTGTGCAGCGGCAACACGCTGCCCAATGCGGTGCGTGGCAAGTGGTACCTGCTGCGACCCAACGGGGGAGAAGCCCACGAGATCTGGGACGTGACCGATCCTTCGCATCCGACGCATCTGACGACCGTCGTGGACGAGCTCACCGGTACGCACAAGAGCTGGTGGGAATGTGACACCGGCATCGCTTACCTGGTGGGGAACAAGGAGTCGGAGGGATGGGCGAGCGGCAACCACGTCAAGATCTACGACCTCAGCGACCCGGCAAACCCGAAGTACATTCGTGATTTCGGGCTTCTCGGCCAGCAGCCGAATGCCACCGACTACATCGGTGTCCAGAAAGGCATCAACATCCACGGACTCATCTCCGCAGGACCGGAAAGGAACCGGGTCTACCTCTCTTATGGCTCGGGGCGAAACGGCGTCCTTTTGATCGTGGACCGACAGAAGTTGCTGACCGAGTTCAAGAACCCATTGAATCCGACCACGGAAGAGATGCGGGCCCCGATAGCGGGCTACGGGGTGATGTCCCCCGACAACGGCGCGCACACGACCGTTCCGATCTTCGGTGTGCCGATCCCCACCTACCAGCGCCATACGGTGTTGCAGAAACGCGACTTCGTGCTCGTCACGTCGGAGCAAGGGCGGGGAGATCATTGCCAGCCGGGTCCCAATGGGGACCGTCCGGCGCCGCACCTGGCTTTTCTGGTGGACGTCACCAACGAGGCGACGCCGTGGAACCTCTCGACGTTCCATGTGGATGAGCGAGGTTTCTGCGAAAAGGGCGGGCGATTCGGCGCCCACGCGAGCACCGAGTCCTTCTATCCTCCTTACTACGGGAAGCTCGCGATTTTCTCCTGGTTCAACGCGGGGACGCGTGTCTTCGACATTCGGAACCCCTTCGACGTGAGGGAGATCGCTTACTTCATTCCCGAGCCCAACGAGAACACGATGTCGTTCTGCGTGGATGGGATTAGCCACCCGGACGGCGATCCGGTGATCACTGCCGCGTGCAACAAGGTGATTCAGACCAACAACGTCGAGATCGACGACCGCGGTCTCATCTACAGCGCCGACCGCGCGGGAAGCGGGCTGCACATCATGCGCCTCACCGGGGAGGCAGCGGCGGTCGCGGGCAAGCCGTCGTCCGACTAAAGAGGCTGAAGAGGACTTGCTAAAGGCCTGGACGGCGCAGTTCCGTCCGGGCCTTTTCTATGTTGGGACCCTCACACGCCGCGCGGGCCGCCGCCTGGCTCGCCTCCCTTGAGGCAACCACCCACTTTGGCGGCCAACAGACGACTGAGGGCTGCCGTATAATGGTGGTGCCTGTTCGAGTCGACCAGATGATCGCCGGCTTCATGTCGGAGGAAAGTCCGAACTCCCCAGGGCAGTGC
>JBOGJF010000767.1:0-5856 GCA_050747785.1 Vicinamibacteria bacterium | reverse complement strand
TTGTAGACGCGCCAGGCCGCCCAGGCATGAACCGGAGGGTTCACGTCGGAGAAGGCGAACTCGTAGGCGGGGATCTGACCGTTGGGGTGCATGTACCACTCGCGGAGGAACAGAACGAGCTGCCGCTTCGCAAAGTCCGGATCGATTTTGGCGAAGGGAATCATGTGAAAGGCGAGATCCCACGCCGCGAACCAGGGATACTCCCACTTATCGGGCATGGAGATGATGTCTCGATTGAAGAGATGCCTCCAATCATGATTCCTACCAAACCTACGGTTGTCCGGGGGTTGCGGTTGAGTGGGATCGCCCTCGACCCAGTCCTTGACGATGTAGTGATAGAACTGTTTGGACCACAGAAGCCCGGCGTACCCTTGGCGGGCCACGTTCTTCTGTTCTGCCGACAGGTTCTTGGGCGTTCGGCTCGCGTAGAACTCGTCGGCCTCGCGGAGGCGTTCGGCGAAGATCCGATCGAATTCCGAGCTGAAGGGCGTTGGGATCGTCCCGGCGGGCGAGAGACGGAGGCGGACGATCCGTTCCCCGCGCGCCGGGATCTCGAGGCGGTAGTACGCAGCGGCTTTCGTTCCTTGTCCTTCCGGATTGACAGCGTCTTTACGTCCGTGAATGACGAATTCGTGAAAGGCGTCCTTCGTATAGTGTGAGCCGTTGGGCGCTCCGTAGAGTCTCGACGCGTTCGTCTCGTTCTCGGTGAACAGAAACGGTGGCGGACTGCCATCGGGACCCATGTCGGCGGCGAGCTCGAAACGGCCCAGCGAGTCGTGCTCGGCCAGGACTCGGCTCTTCGCGGAGGAGCGGATGACCGGCTTCGGCCAATATCCGTCGCCCTGCCTGCCCCAGGACCAAGTGTTGCGGAACCATAGCGAGGGTAGGAGATGGATCTCGGCCGGCTCGGGTCCCCGATTGGCCACGGTGATACGAATCAGTATGTCATCGGGAGCCGCCTTGGCGTACTCGGCGGTCACGTCGAAATAGCGGCCCTCGTCGAAGACACCGGTGTCCAGGAGCTCGAACTCCAGAACGTCTTTGCCTCTCCTGCGGTTCTCATCGACGAGCCACGCGTAGGGGAACTCGGCCTGGGGGTATTTGTAGAGTGCCTTCATATAAGAGTGCGTTGGCGTCGAGTCCAGATAGAAGTAGGACTCCTTCACGTCCTCGCCGTGGTTTCCCTCCGGGCCAGTGAGACCGAAGATCCGCTCCTTGAGGATCGGATCCTTCCCATTCCAGAGCGCCAGAGCGAAGCACAGCCTCCCCTCGCGATCGCTGATCCCGAGGAGCCCATCTTCACCCCAACGGTAGGCGCGGCTCCGCGATTGGTCGTGAGAGAAATAGCTCCAGACCTCGCCGTAAGGGGAGTAGTCCTCCCGAACCGTCCCCCATTGGCGCTCAGAAAGGTAGGGCCCCCACCGCTTCCAGTTCTGGGTTCGACGGGCGTCTTCCGCAAGTCGAGCCGACTCCGCACCTCGGGCCATGTCCCTCGAATGGGAAGGGAGGCTTGCGGCCGAGGTGGTTGCGGTCGCGGTCACCGGAGATGCCTCAATTCTCTTTCTGTTCATTTCTTTGTCCTCACTCACGGCGCGATTTGGCACCGCTTTCCGTTTAGGCCGTTTTGACGTTGACAGGCTGGCACGTTTTTCATCAGCCAGCCTGTGGCCATGTCGACTCGATCTCTCGACTTCGCGGTGTTGAGTTGCACGAGGTCCTTCGAGAAGACGAGATCGAGCGCCCAGTCGAGGGCGACCCGCAGCTTTTTCTCGAAACGGGGTAGCTTGCCCAGGTAGATCGTCCGCCACAGCCACCAAGCGAAGAATCCCGAGAAGTTGACGCCCAGGATCCGGGCGACACCGGTTCGCCTTCCAATCGCTGCCAATTGCCCGATCGTGGAGAAGAGGAAGGGGCGCTTCGGGCCTCCGCGGATGGCCGCGAGGACGTTTCGTGCGAGAACCGTTCCTTCCCGGAGCGCGTGTTGCGCAGTAGGAGGGTAGGACTTGCCGGTGCGCGCGTCGGGAATGAGCGCGCAGTCCCCCAGGGCCCACACTCCCGGCCATTCCGGAACTTCCAGGAACTCGTTCACCGACAGGCGGCCTCTCTCCTTCGGGCAGGGGAGCGTCTCGAGCAGAGGATGCCCTGATGTCCCCGCCGTCCAGACTAGCGTGTTGGTGGGAATGCGGCTACCGTCGCTGAGCTCGACGCTCTGCGCGGAGACTCCGCTCACCTTCGTGTTGACACGGATCTCCACCTTCCGGGCCGCGAGCTTTCGCTGCGCGTATGCGCCGAGCTCTTCTCCGAGCTCGGGGAGGATGACCGGACCCGGGTGCACGAGAACCATGCGCAGCAGGTCCTCACTCAGGTGCGGGTAGAAGACGATCGCCTCCCGCACGAAATCGTTGATCGCGGCGATCGTTTCGACCCCTGCGAATCCTCCTCCCGCCACGACCACGGTGAGAAGGGGCTCCCGGTTCCCCAAGGAGCACTCGAAGTCGGCGGCCTCCAGGTTCTCGATGAGGCGATTGCGCAGCTCGATGGCGTCTCCGAGCGTTTTCATGGTCAACGCGCGCTCTTCCAGTCCGGGGAGATCGAAAAAGTTCGTGACCGAACCGAGCGCGATGACCAGGTGGTCGTATGGCAGCTGGTGAGGATGTCGCTCGCTGCCGTGGGTGACGCTGACCCGACGGCGAGCGAGATCCACGGCCCCGGCTTCGCCCTCGAAGAACCGAACCCGCCGCAAGAGCTTTCGCAAGGGATTGACGATGTGGGTCACGTCTAGGTCGCTCGCGGCTACCTCGTGCAGCATCGGAGTGAACAAGAAGAAGTTCTCCCGATTGACGAGAGTGACCTCGAAATCCGGCCGCCGGGTGAGCGCCTTTTCGAGCTCGAGCGCGGTGTATAAGCCCCCAAATCCCCCGCCCAAGATCACGACGCGCTGGGGCCGGGCTTCTGGGCTCGTGTGCGTCATCGGTCGTTCCCGACCCATAGCGCGATAGCGCCTGCGCGTCGCAAGCTAGCTCGCCCGCGGTGCCAAGGGGGCGGTCGCGAAGTTCACCCCGAAGCGGCGGCACCAAATAGTAACCGAGCGGTACTGGCTCAAGTCGAGGTCGCTGGGGAGATCGTAGTTCTGATCGCCCGTCGTGCCCTTGAGCGAGCCCAGGCCGACGAACCCGGCTTCGGTCACCGTCTCGTTGTCGCCGGCGTCGGGAGCCATGCCGAGATACACTTGTACGTCCGGTCCATTCGAGGTCTCGAAGTCGGTGAGACGCAACACCCGTTTTCCACCCGGCAGCTGATAGATCGTCGCGAGGCCACGCGTCTCGTGCGCCACGCCGTGGAACGCACCGGTGTAGAGGGGAACCGGCTCGTTCATTGACGGCATCAGGGGAGCGGTGGCGAAGTTCACGCCAAAGCGTGCGCACCATATCGTCGCCGCTCGGTAGGTATCGATGTCGACGTTCTCTGGAACCTCGTAGTTCTGATCCCCTTCGGTCCCTTTGAGCTTTCCGAGCTCGATGAAGCCAGCGCGGGTGACCGTTTCGTTGTCGGCCGCGTCCTGGGCGGCTACCAGGTAAACACGAACGTCGGGCCCATTGAAGGTTCGGAAGTTCGTCAGGCGGAGGATTCGTTTGCCGTCCGGGAGCGCGAGTAGGGTGGCGGAGCCTTCCGTCTCATGAGCCACGCTGTGAAACGTCCCGCTGAGCAAGGTCGCCGGCGCATTGCCGCTGCTGCTCGCGGAATCCATTCCCATCCCCGGGAGCTCCTCGTTGACGGTTGTCTTGACGAACAGCAGCTCGGGCCGGAAGAGATACCACAAGCCCACTAGCGCGACCGCGGCCAGGGCGAATCCAATGTTTCGTTTCTTCATGGTCGTTCCTCCTTTTCGCACGTTATCGGACAAGGTCAGACGGATAGATGCCGCACGGATCGTTCGGTTTCACCTGGGTGCTGGGCCGAAACGACCCGCGTGAAACTCGAAGGGAGCGCGGGAATCTAAAAGAGGCGAGTGAGCGGGTCCAATCCCGGGCCCTCGCTTCTAGGGAAGGAGATCGTAAATGAACAGCCGACGTCATCTCGTGTTTCTAGCTTTGACCGCTTGGTTGGTGACCAGCACCGTATTCGCCGCCGACGGGACGACCAGCGGACCCTTCATGGGACCGAAGGCGAACACCGGAACCGTGACTTTTTCGAAGCAGGGCGGCATGAACGTCCTGACTCTCTCCGAGGATTTCAAAGTGCCCGACACGCCCGCGCCGCACTGGCAGGTCGTGGACACGAAGGGGAACGTCTACTTGCTCCAGCGGCTGGTTATCAAGGACGACAAATACAACCAAGCGATCACCGTTCCTGCTTACGTGTCGGACATTGCCACGGTTCAGGTTTGGTGTGCTTGGGCCGAGACTCTCCTGGGAGAAGCGAGCTTCGCCCAGCCGGTGAAGTAGTGCATCCAGGCAAACACGATCGAGGCGGGAGGTGTGCCGTGAGTAACAGCGCGAGAGCTCTAGTTCTGTGTTCCATCGTCCTGACGCTCGGGTCCGCGGGGGTCTCCGTCGCCCAGGAGAAGACGACGAGCGGTGACGCCGCGGCGGTCGTCGACCTGGCGACCCTGGAGGGCGTCAGGTTGGTCCAGGGGGAGTGGCGCTATCGCGACACCGAGATCGTCGAAGTCGATTTCAGGGCGCCGGGGCCGGACGGGCAGCCCACCGGGAAACTGATCAAAACCTATGAGGTCAGTCCCCGCGCGGGGGGAGCCGATTTCGATGACTCCACCTGGGAAGTTCTCGATCCTACCCAACTCAGCGAGCGCCGTTCTACGGGTCGCGTTTGCTTCAATTGGTATCGCATCAAAGTCACCATACCCCAGAGCATCGAGGGGTTCGATCCCACCGGCTCCACCGTGGTGTTCGAGACCTCGGTGGACGACTACGCCGAAGTCTGGGTGGACGGGGAGCTTCCGCGCGCTCTCGGGCAAAGCGGAGGCTCCGTCGTCCATGGCTGGAACGCCGCGAATCGGCTGATCGTCGGGAGACAGGTCCGCCCGGGCCAGACGATCCAACTCGCGGTCTTCGGTATGAACGGTCCTATCTCGAGCCCCCCCACCAACTTCATTTGGATGCGGTCCGCGAGGCTGGAGTTCTATCGGGGAGGGGAAGCGCCGGTCGCGGTGGAGCCCCAGGAAGTGAACGTCGACGTCGTGAGGTTGGATCCGGCCATCGACTCCATCGTTCCCGCCAACCCGAAGGTCTTCAAGCTGGCGGAGGGATTTCAGTTCATCGAGGGCCCCGTTTGGATACCGGAGGGGTATCTTCTCTTCAGCGATCCGAACGCGAACGTCATCTATAAGTATGAGCCCGACGACAAAAGGCTGTCCGTGTTCCGGCGAGAGAGCGGTTATCAGGGTGCGGACATCGACGAGTACACGCAACCCGGCTCGAACGGACTGACGCTGGACCGTGAAGGCAGATTGACCATCGACGAACACGGCAACCGCCGCGTCACGCGGATCGAAAAAGACGGACATGTCACCGTGCTGGCCGATCGCTACCAGGGCAAGCGTCTCAACAGCCCTAACGACCTCGTCTACAAATCCGACGGCGCGCTCTACTTCAGCGATCCTCCTTTTGGTCTTCCCAAGTTCTACGACGACCCCCGCAAGGAGCTCGCCTTTAGTGGGATCTTCCGCCTCGATCCGAAAGGAGAGCTCCAGTTGGTCGCCCAGGACCTGCTAGGTCCCAACGGCCTGGCGTTCTCGCCGGACGAGAAATATCTCTACGTGGGCAACTGGGATCCAGTGAAGAAAGTCGTCATGCGCTACGAAGTGAAGCCCGATGGGACGCTTGCGCCGGGAGAGGT
>JBOGJF010000766.1:0-2936 GCA_050747785.1 Vicinamibacteria bacterium | reverse complement strand
GAGTAGTTCTCTTTGACGGCCAAGTAGAGAGCGCGCGCGGCATCGCCGTTGTTGTGGCAGGAGTAACAGTCGTGCTCCGCCCGCCAGCGTGGGACCTCTCGGGCCAAGAAACGAACGGCCTTCTGGGTCGGACTGGGCTCGGCGTCCTGCGGTGTCGCCGCGGACTGCGGTGGCCCCATCATGATGAGAAGGAGAAACAAGAATGTGACGAGCATGACGGACGAGCTCGAAACTACTCGGAACTATTAGAGTCCATCGGCTGGCCCAATGCTAGTGCCGTTCCATACGGGATCCGCGACACGACTAGTTGGAACGGCACTAGTCGCGACCCGACGCGACCGGGGCTGGCGTCTCCGCATGGTAGCTTTCTCGCAGCATCGTGATGAACTTCGTCGCGACACCGGAAAGAGCTTTGTGTCGGCGGTGAATGAGTGCGATCGGGCGCCCGAGGGGCACGTCCAAGGCAAGCGCGCGAAGCGCCCCGATCGCCACTTCGTTCTCGACCGTCGTGCCGGGAAGGACGCTCACTCCGACGCCGTTCTCGACCGCTTTCTTGATGCTCTCCACGTTGTCGAACTCCATGACGATCTCCGGCCGCACGCCCCGCTGCCGCAGGACCTTGTCGATGGCCTTGCGAATGGGGAGGTCTCGGTCGAACGCCACGAACGGCTCGTCGCGGAGAGTCTCGACGCGGGCCACGCGCACGTTGGCGAGTCGGTGGGACGGGATACAAACCAGTCGCATGGTTTCGTGTCGCAGCGGGATGACGTTGAGCGCGCGATCGGTGGGCGGGTAGGAAAGGATGCCGACGTCGGCCAGATCGCCCAGCACCGCTTGTACCACCGTTTCGGGGTGCAGACACTCGAGCCGCACGCGGGCGTCCGGATAGAGCGCGCGGAACTTCTGCATCTCACCGCCCATGTCGTGCAATCCCACCGAGTAGATGGCCGCCACCCGCACGACCCCGCTCACCTTCCGTTTGTCGGCGAGAATCTCCTCGCGCACGGTCTGAAATCGGTCCAAGAGCTCCCGACAGGCTCGGTAGAACTTCTCTCCCTCGGGCGTGACCGTGAACGGGCGCTTGCTCCGATCCAGGAGTCGGGCACCGAGCTCTTCTTCGAGACGTTGGATGGCCTGGCTCGCCGCGGCCTGGGTGACGCCGCTCTCGTGTGCGCCCCGGGAGAAACTGTGTCGCAGGACGATGCTGCAGTAGAGGTCTAGCGTATCGAGGTTCACGCCGGTTATTCTATCAAATAAGGAAAACTAATTCAATACATTAGAAAAAAAAGCTTTTCTTATGAGGCTGAATACATTAGTCTGTGTACTCGAGGCGGTGGATCCGACCCCCTGGACCCACTTGGGAGGCAAGGTTTTCTGATGCAGTCGTTCGATACCCACGGCCGCCAAGGACTCTACGATCCTGCCTACGAGCACGATTCCTGCGGTGTCTGCTTCGTGGTGGACATCCACGGCCGCAGGACGCGGCAAATCGTCGACCAGGCTCTGACCGGCTTGCTCAATCTCGCCCACCGGGGGGCCAAAGGCTGCGAGGAGACGACCGGCGATGGGGCGGGCATTCTCCTCCAAGTACCCGATCGCTTCCTGCGCAGGGTGTGCGGGGAGCAGGCCATGACGCTTCCGGCGCCAGGGAAATATGGTGTGGGAAACGTATTCCTTCCCCCGGATTCGGCGCGAGCCCGAGAGTACGAGGGCCTCGTCGAAACGATGATCGGTGAGGAGAGCTGCAAGTTGCTGGGGTGGCGGGACGTTCCCACCGAGCTCGACTCCATCGGACCGAGTGCCCGGGACCGGGCTCCCTGGATCCGTCAGGTTTTCATCGGGGGGCTGGAGACGCTATCCGATCGCATGCAGGTGGAGCGCCGGCTCTACGTGATCCGCAAGCGCATCGAGCATGCGGTGAAAAAGTCCGGGCTTCCGGATAAAGAATTCTTCCACATCCCGAGCCTTTCGTCGCAGACGCTCGTCTACAAGGGGATGCTGACGTCCGAGCAGCTCGCCCGTGTCTACCCGGATATCACCGATCCCGAGCTCGAGTCGGCCCTGGCTCTGGTCCATTCGCGCTTCTCGACGAACACGTTTCCCTCTTGGCCGCTCGCTCATCCCTATCGCTATCTGGCCCACAACGGCGAGATCAACACGCTCCGTGGAAACGTCAACTGGATGAAGGCGCGCGAGTCGATGTGCAAGTCGGAGCTCCTGCCGGAGCTCGAGCGCATCCTACCCATCATCGAGGAGGAGAAGAGCGACTCGGCCATTTTCGACAGCGTGCTCGAGTTCTTATACATGGGGGGGCGCGAGCTCGCGCACGCCATCCTGATGATGATCCCCGAGCCCTGGGCCAATCACGAGTCCATGGACGACGAACGCAAGGCCTTCTACGAGTTCCATGCGTGTCTCATGGAGCCCTGGGATGGACCGGCGTCCATCGCGTTTACCGACGGCTCGGTGATCGGAGCGGTGCTGGATCGCAACGGGCTGCGTCCTTCGCGCTACTACGTGACCGCCGATGACATGGTCGTGATGGCATCGGAAGTGGGCGTCTTGGACATTCCTCCCGAGAACGTCCTCCAGAAGGAGAGGCTCCATCCGGGACGGATTTTCCTGGTCGACACCAACGAGGGTCGCATCGTTGCGGACGCGGAGATCAAGAGCCGGTACGCCCGAATGCACCCGTATCGCGAGTGGATGAAGAAGAACTCGGTTTTCCTCGCGGATCTTCCCGCCCCGCGTCGCGATCGCTTACCCGAGCAACGATCGCTCCGCGCGCTTCAGTTGGCGTTCGGCTATACCCAGGAGGATCTACGGTTCTTTCTCGGCCCGATGGCGCAAGAAGGCCAGGACCCAGTGGGCTCGATGGGCACGGACACTGCATTACCCGTTCTGTCCAACCGGTCGCGACTGCTCTATGACTACTT
>JBOGJF010000765.1:0-7809 GCA_050747785.1 Vicinamibacteria bacterium | reverse complement strand
AGTCCAGGTCGATGGGTCCCTCGAGATTCACGGTTCCCTCGAGATCCAGCCGCGCGACGTCGCTCGTGAATTCGCAGTCGGTGACGTCGCTCTTGCGCCCTGGCACGTTCTTGACGTGGCGAGCGTTGACCAAAACGACCTCGAAACCGCGGGCCTCGAGAATCTCAAAAATCGGGATCCAGTACACTCCCGTCGACTCCATCGCGACGCTCGTGACTTTGCACGACGCGAGCCAGTCGGCGAGCCGATGGAGGTCCGAGGTGAAGGTTTTGAACGACCGCACCGATGAGGGGTCGCGCTCGGGTGGAACCGCGACGTAATGCTCGGCAGAACCGCAGTCGATGCCGGCGACGTTCGAGTTGATACGGCAACTCGGCTCGGGTCAAGGCCGAGGCGTCTTCGGCGCAAATTGCCTGCTCCTCATCATAGCAGCGGCCACACCGGGGACATTCCGCCAGGTAGGTTTCCCCGGGTCTAGCGACTGATTGGAAACCGCCAAACGAGATTTCAATCCGCATGCGGAGTATAATAGCCTCATGGGAACTGCCGTCACGACCCGGGTCGCCGTCCTTCAGGCCCTCCGCGATGGGCCTGGTTACGGCCGTGAGTTAATCGACCGGGTCAAACGGATCACCGGAGGGGTCCTTCGGCTTTCACCAGCTCGGGTCTACCCGTCTCTCCAGAAATTGGAAAACGAAGGCCTGGTCGTTTCCCGCTGCGTCAGCCCCAGGGGCGCTCGCGGGGCCCGCGCTCGGAGGTACCATGAGCTAACGCCGCAGGGCGTCTTCCAATCGAAGAAGGAACGCGAGGTTCTCGCCGCGCTCGTCCGGCGCGCGCCCGTGTCGTCGCCCGCTCCGCGTGAACGAGCCCGCATGGCGCGGCGGGTGCTCGTGGCGGAGGAGCTCGCCGATATTGGAGGCGAGCTTCGTTCGGCCATGCTGGCGGCGGAGGCTCGCTGATCGAACGCCATGGCGGCGCAACGCTTGGCTCGGGCCGCGTCGAGGCTCATGCGGATGATTGGCGAGGATGACTGCGCTCTCGCCGGCGGTCTTGCCGTTAGCGCTCATGGCTACGTGCGGGCGACCAGGGACGTCGACATCATCGTCGCGGTGCCACTGGAGGAGGCGCGCCGGCGGCTCTCGGCCCACGGCCTCGAGATGCGACTCCTCCGTGGGGACATCTTCGAAGGCGACTTCCCATGTCTGAAGGGCGTGATCGACGGCGTTCCGTTCGATGTCCTTCCTCCGCTCGTTCCCATCGAACCCGACCGAACGGTGCTCCTCGACCTCCACCCCCTCCGTCTTCGGGTCGTTGATTTCGACACCCTCACTCGCTTGAAGTTGAAGGCGGGATCACCCAAGGACCTCTGGGACATTGCCATCCTGGCCAACCTGCGCCCTGACCGGCGCGAGCGAGCCCTCCGGCTTGCCGCCCATGATCCCGCGCTCGTCGAGCGGCTCATCTCGTTCATCGACGACCCGCGCGCCCGACGCGAGGCCAGCGAACGCGCGGCGGAGCCAAGGCGTATCACGAGGAAGAATGGCCGACGACGCTCGAAGCGAGCGAAGCGACCGAGAAAGCGCGCGTGACAATCGATCGAGGTCGGCGGAACTCCGAAAGGTCCTCAAACTGCGCAGCCTGGCCCGCTGAAGCACGGTTGCCGGAGGAGCAGCTTCGGCGGTGATCCGGTCGCCTCCCGGCTCTGGGAAGTCGACGCTTGGACGACGGGTTTGCGCCGAGCTTGGGCTTCGCTTCGTCGATCTCGTTGATGACGAGCACGGATGCAGCCCTCCAGGAACTTGTCGGAGCCAGAGGCGCAGATGTTGTGACATTGCCGTGGGCGCCGACGAGAGATGCACGCTGGCTCGATCTCTGCCGAAGGTCTGGAGAAACGGTGGCATTGTGGGCGCACCCGCTCGATATGCAGGCGCGCTCGGGGCGTGCCGAGGCCCTCTTCACGCCCGTCAAGAGGCTGAGGACGCGCGGTGGTTTCGGACGAAGGGGAAGCGGATGCAGCGAGCACCGGCACCTCGATCGTGCTTACCAGCACGTGCTGTTGCTCGTTGACCTGTCGGAGGATGTCGCGGCGGAAGAACTGAAGGAGCTGGTCGAAGAGCTGCGAACCCAAGGGGAGCTGTCGCCTGCGGAACGGGAGGGGCTGCTCGGGTGGTGTGACGACTGGCGGGACGACTTCGATGCGGATGCCAGAGCGTGCAAAATCCTCGTCGACGCCATGGCGCGCTTCACGATGCACTTGAAGGCGCGGGGCACCTCGCCTCGGACGATGTCCGGCGTGTATCACCAATCAGATCGGACCGAACGTGCTCTTTCGCAACCTCGGGGGTGGACGGTTCGAGGACGTGACCGAGCGGGCCGGGGTGGCGGTCGCTGGCCGCACCCCGGTGGCGGCTTCTTTCGGCGACATCGACAACGACGGCGATCCCGATCTCTACGTGACCACGGTCCGCTACGGGAACGTGCTTTTCGAGAACGACGGGAAGGGCCGCTTCCGCGACATCTCCAAGGAGTCGGGGACGGACTACTCCGGGCACTTATGGGAACTCACCCGAGGCCAGCTGGATCGTGCCTTGCGCCTTGACGCCTTTCGTATCGGCGCCGACGCCTTCCGCATCCACGTGAGCCACCCCAGGCCCGAGACCTTCACTCGCGCCCACCATGCTGTTGAGATCGAGCGGATTTCCGTCCGCGGTCAGTCGGTAGACGCGGTGGGATCGAACTTCAGGTTTTGCATCTCGAAATCGAGATCCTCGACGCGTGTCTCGCCCGCCGCGCCTCGTGTCCTCATCACCACCACACCGTCCCGAATCGAGATCTCTCGAACCTCGAGCGCCATGCCAGAGCCCTCATCGTTCGCCCCAGCGGGGGCTTCCGCCTCGCCGACCTCGGCATTTCCCGACTCGACCTCCGCTTCTCCTTCTCCTGGTGGAGCATCCACCAGCTCGAACTGAGGGTGCTCGAGAATGATACGGTCGATGGCTACCGTACCCGACAGCAGTGGCAGCACTCGGTGCTCGAAGACGAGCTGGTCGAGCGAAAAGCTGAACTCTCGTCCCCCCTCCTCGGCCGACGACGCCTGGACGCCCGAGAGCTCGACGCCTTTGAGCAAATTGAACCGAAACCCAGTGGCCGTCATATGGACGCCGGTCGCTTCACCCACTTTCTCCCAGTCTCGGGTGAGCAGGACCAATACGACAACGAGAATGATTAGAAAGACGATTAGTATCTTCTTTAGCATGACAGCCCCCTCTGAGAACCCAATCAGTGCAGATCGAAGTCGACGATCACCGGAAGATGATCGCTTGCCACTCGAGACAATCGCAAGCGGCACGTCTGGGCAGTTAGGGCTCGAATCGGTCCTCGGTAGTAGATACGGTCGAGCCCTCCTCTTGGAGAGAACGACGGAAAAGTGCGCAGGGCCCTTTCATACCCGAGGGCTTCTTGAGTAGCGCATTCGAAGCCGAGAATCTCCGTGAATATGGGATGGAGCATGGAGCGCCAGTCGTTGAAATCACCACCGATGAAAGACGTCTGGTTCGGATCGAGGCTCGAGAACTCAGCGGAGCGAACCAGCAGTCCGACTTGGCGCACGCGCTCCAGCGTCATCAACCCCAAATGCAGATTGAACACGTCGACGCGGTGGGGATGTCCATGGACTCTCTCTATCTCGATGGTTGTGTGCTGACAGCCACGGCGTTTGCGCGAGCCGATGGTGAGATCAATGTTGCGCTCTCTCAGAATCGGATGGCGACTAAGCGTCGCATTGCCGTAGCGACCCTTCCGAAGTGAAACGTTGTGTCCGACAACGAAGTGCGGATAACCAAGCGCGCTGGCTATGTCGTGACCGAGATCCTGCTCGCGCGATCGCGGTGCCCCCTCGTCCACTTCCTGGAGCAGTAGCACGTCGGGAGCATAGTGCGCGGCGATCTCAATGATGCGCTCCGGCCGAAAGCGTCGGTCCACGCCGATCGCGCGATGAATATTGTAGGTCATGATCCGTATGCGCATGTGCCGTGCCCTGTCGCCTCGAGGTCCTTTCGGATCGCCCTGCTTGGTCTCGGTCCAGCCCCGGCGCCTGGCCTCGAGCCGAGTCTACCGGGATACCTCCGGAGTCAGAAACTCGTCCCGCGGGAACAGATCACGGTTCAGTGTTTCCTCGGCGGTGCTCGACCCGGGGCTGTCGTTGACGAGGCTCAAAGTACGGATCACTTCCTGGACGATCGTCTCCCCGAGATAGGCGCGAGTAAAAGAAGAAAGAGCCCTCCCACGCCACGACGCGGGATCGACCTGTATCGGGTGGTTGCTCCCGACGAGCACCCGCGCATCGTCGAAGCTCACGACGTATGGAAAGGCGGTCCGGAAAGAGGCACGACCCCGCATCGTCGGGGCCCAGATGCTCATCAATCCTCCTGGTTTCAGCTTGCGGGCGCATCGTCCGAAAAACTCGACGGACTGGAGATTACCACTGTAGGCGCTCACCGGCCTGAGCGCGTCGACCACGATGAGATCCAAGAGGTCGTCCGAACGGAGCAACGCATTTCGCCCGTCCGCAACCTTTATCTCCAAACGAGGATCGGCGAGGAAGCGGGAGAGCGAGAACTCCCCATGTGTGGCGGCGAACTGGTGCAGAAGATTGAGCTGCGGCCTTGCAATCTCGAAGACCTGCAACCGGTCGGTCGCCTCCCGGCTCGCCGCCGCCCAGGCGGTGTCACCCGAACCGAGTCCTATCACGGCCACGTCACGTGGGTTGGGGTGCATCATGGCTGCAAGGCTGCCGAGCAAGCTGTGGATGCCGCCGTACGGCAGCCAGCTCTGGTAGAGGCCATTGACCACCACGCGCCACTCGTCCCCCTCCGGTTTTACCACCACCACGCTCGATGCATCTTCTTCGATGAGAGCAATTCGCGCGTTCTCTGCTTGCAATCCATGCAGTCGGTTCCACAAGTCGTGTTGACCGGGCATGACTAGAGCCAGGGCGATGAGTGCCGCCCCCGCCAAGCCGAACCCGCTGCGCAGGCCGTAACGGCGCATTCCAATGACGGCAAACACCAAGCCGAGCACTATCAGGACGCGTACCGAGCCCGTGGTCCCGATGAGATCGATGGCCAGCAATCCGATGGCCAAACTCCCCGCAACGTTGCCAGCCACGTTCGCCGCCTGGAGAAACCCTACCTTCCGGCCGCTCGTCTCCGGATCATCGTGCACGGCACGCTGTAAGACCGAGAAAGAAAAGCCCATCAGGACGGTGGGAATCCCGTAGGTGCCCAACGGCAGCAACAAGTAGAGGCGAAACAAGCGCTCCCAGTCTTGCGTTCGGCCCAGAACAACGACCCGGTCGCGACTCCATATGTCGAAGAACCACGCGTAGCCAGGAAGGTCCGTGGGAAGGACGGCAAGCAGAAGCACCACGATGCCCGAGTAGAGAAGGATCGCGCACTGGCAGAACAAGAACATCCGGAGCGGGCTCCCCAGTCTTCCCACGATACGCGCCCCCGCGAGGGTTCCCGCGGCAAGGCCCAGCAGGTAAATGGAGAGAACGGTCCCGAAGGCAAATGCCGTACCCCGGACGCCGACGTCAATCAACCGAAACCAAACGATCTCCAACGAAAGAGCACAGAATCCACTGACGGCGTACAAGAGCAGCCAAGTCGAAAAGCGCTCCCCCTGGGTATCACCGGTGGTCCCGACCGGTTGCGCGAACGATTCTCCGCGGCGCCGAGCTACGAACGGTGAGAGTAATAGCGCTCCTCCTCCGGCGAGAAGGTTCAACCCGACCGCGACCGATACGGCATCGCGAATTCCGAGAAAGCGGATCAAGACCCACGGGGTGAGGAATGCACCGATGCTGGCCCCCACGACGTTGAGACCGTAGAGGTAGCCCACCGTCCGACCGGCCGTTGTGACGTCGTGCACCATGGCCTGAACGAGAAACGGCAGCGACATACCCATCAGGCACGTGGGGGGTAGGAGCGCGAGGAAATGGAACAGACCCGCCCGCCACGAGATCGTGTAGAGCCAGGATGCCTCGAGATAGAGCACGTCGTAAAAAAGCCAACAGCTCATGGCACCGAAGAGCGCGATGGAAATTTCCAAGACGGCGAAAACGCGGAGCGCGGCCCGCGGATGCCTGCGGGTACTCAGTACGCCACCTAGGTGGCTACCGATGCCGAGACCGGCGATGAAGGAAGCCACGATCATTGCCACGGAATAGATTCCCATGCCGCTGTGAAGCGCCAGAATCCGCTGCCAGGTGACTTGATAGACGAGAGCCGCTATACCGCTTAGGCAAAAGAACCCGCCGGCGATAATGACGAGCGCGGTCCCGCTAAAGGAGCCGCGTGACTGGGTGGAGTCGGGAGCGGAGGAGGAGCTCACAGGGTCATACGGGTTTCAAGTGAGCGGTAAAGTGTCTCAAGAACTGCGCCTCGTAGGTGAGTTTCAGGCCGCGGATCTGATCGCGACGCTTCCAAACCTCCAACACGGTCTCGACGACGTAGTCGATGTGGCTCTGAGTGTACACCCGACGCGGGATCGCCAACCGCACGAGATCCATGTGTGCCCGCTCGCCGAACATGAGGGTCCCAATCTCAACCGACCGTATCCCGCCCTCGAGGTAGAGCTCTCCCGCGAGAGCGACGCCGGGAAACTCTTCCGGTGGGATATGAGGCAGGAAGCCTCGCGCGTCGATGTAAATGGCATGGCCTCCCGGGGGCTGGACGATGGGTACGCCGTGGTCCGCGATGTGACGGCCGAGATAGGCGGTGGAGGTGATGCGGTAGCGAAGGTAATCTTCTTCGAGCGCCTCGTACAAACCTACCGCAATGGCTTCCAGGTCGCGCCCCGCAAGACCTCCGTACGTCGGATAGCCCTCGGTCAGGATGAGGAGGTTCTCCTCCTGGCGAGCGAGCGCGTCGTCGTTCGTACAGAGGAACCCGCCGATGTTGACCAAACCATCCTTCTTGGCGGACATCGTGCAGCCGTCCCCATAGGAGAACATCTCGTGAGCGATCTGCTCGGGCGAGTGATCGCCGAAGCCCGTCTCCCGTTCCTTGATGAAGTACGAGTTCTCGGCAAAGCGGCAGGCATCGAAATAGAGAGGAATACGGTGCTGGCGGCAGACACGGCTCACCGCGCGCACGTTCTCCATCGAGACCGGCTGGCCGCCCCCGGAATTATTGGTCACGGTCAACATGACCAACGGAATCTTCTCGCGGCCTACCCGCTCGATGAGAGACTCGAGAGCCCCGACGTCCATGTTCCCTTTGAAAGGATGCCGGTTCGCGGGATCCTTGCCCTCCGGGATGACCAGGTCGACGGCTTCGGCGCCGACATACTCCACGTTGGCTCGGGTCGTGTCGAAATGCGTGTTGTTTGGAACCACGTCGCCTTTCTTGCACGCGCAGGCGAAGAGAATCCGCTCGGCGGCACGACCCTGATGGGTTGGTATCACGTGACGGTAGCCGAAGATCGCCTTCACGGCCTTCTCGAAACGTTGGAAGCTCCGACTTCCGGCATAGCTCTCGTCGCCCTCCATCATGACCGCCCATTGGTGCGTGCTCATCGCCGCGGTTCCGGAGTCGGTGAGCAAGTCAATCAGGATCTCCTCGGCGGGCAAAAGGAACACGTTGTGGTGCGCTCGCTCGAGTTGCTCGCGTCGAACTTCCGGCGTGGTCCAGCGAATCGGTTCGACGGTCTTGATTTTGAAAGGCTCGATGATGGTGCGCATGGGTCCTCCCAGAGCGCCTATTCTATCGAAATCGACGCTACTCGACGGAGAACGAGCGACGCGCA
>JBOGJF010000764.1:0-3442 GCA_050747785.1 Vicinamibacteria bacterium | reverse complement strand
GCATCATCCAGAAGAGCTTCCGAGCCCGACACCGGTTTTTTCGCGTAGTATCCCCGGCGAGCCTGCACGAGAACACCACGACGGCGCGTCTCGATGTCGATGCGACGGAAACTTCCGTCCTTTGTCGTATTCGTGGGAGTGTACCCAAGCCGGTACTGAGTCTTGAGCTCTTCGCGAATACGGAGTGCCGCGAGCCGGAGCGCGCCGATCTCACTCGCTTCGAAAAGTTGCCCGCCGGTCTCTTCACTGAAGCGTCGTAGCGCGTCCCCGCGCTTCGCGTCGCGGCCGTGGATCCCGACGTAATGATCGCTCGATGGATCGTCGAGCGGTGAGAGCACGCGCACGGAGTACACTGGCAGATCCAGTCCTTTTGCTCGCTGAACCGCTTCCTCGCTGGAAAGCTCGCTGGAAGTGTCGACTCCATCCGTCATCACGACGATGGCGCGGCGGCCGAAGCCGAGGTGTTGCATCTCGGTGGAAGCGAGCGCCACGGCGTCGTAGAGAGCGGTGGAGCCGAAGGGCTCGATGGTGGCCAGCTTGTCGACGGCGGCTTGCTTGTCCTCGGTGAACGGCAGCGCCTCGTAGAGATGTTTATCGAACATGTACACCGCGACCCGATCCTGCGGATCCAAGCTGTAGACGAGCTGGATGGCGGCGGTGCGTGTGTTCGCCACCTTGGAAATGACGTCCATGCTTCCGCTCGCGTCCACCAGAAGCATGACGTCGACCGGGGCGTCCGTTCCGCGAGCGAAGTAGGTGAGCTCCTGTGGAATGCCGTCCTCCCGAACAAGAAAGTCCTCATGATTCAGGTTCGTGACGAGTTGCCCATCCTCTTTGGTGATCGTCACGGTAAGATGAACGGCGTCGACGGAGGTGCCGAAGCGGTAGGGGGTCTTCCCGTCGGCACTGTCTTGTCCGAAGACGCCCGGCGCCGCCGATAACGCGACCGCGAGCCACAGCGACTGCTTCATCGACTGTGGATCTAGCAAAAGCTTTGCCATCTGGACCGCCTCCTTGGCCGTCTTCCTCGTGCTCGAATATCCCAAAGAATGAATCTCTTAGAGTGCCAACGCGAGAAGACGCTGCCCTCTCAACCGAGCGAAAGTTTTACTCGATTCATGTAAGACTTACCAAAACGAGGGCCCGGGGCGTTCCTCTAAGTCGTAGATACCAACGGCGATCATTCGACGCGCTCCGCAGGTCCTGCCTGCACCAGATAGCGCCAACGCGAATAGAAGCGGAATTGTGCCTCGTTATCGTAGACGGCAGACTCGCGAGCCTCGCCGGCAAGCGCCGCCCCGATACCCGCATTCTCCTGCTCCGCGCGAGAGAGCACCACCGGCTCCCAGTCGAACCCGCGGTCGAGCATCACGTTCGGTGCTCGTTCGAGAATTTCCTCCACGAGTCGCCGAAAGTTGATCGGGGTCGATGTGGTGCGGCGCTCCCCGAGAACACTCCAGTCGAACTGTTCCGGATCTAACTCGGCAACGACCCTTGCTTGCCGAGCATAGAAGTGAAGTCGTTGGCTCGGCGTCAACGCTTGATTCGCCCCTCGGATCGTGCCCAAGAGGCGCTCCCGATGGCGTTCGCGGACGATCTTGCCTTGAACGAGAAACGATAGGGCTCGGTACGGGATGACCAGGACCCTTCCTTCGGCTAGGCCGAGCCGCAGGTCCTCGACGAGGAACTCCATGTTTCGAATCGGCAGGACGGCAATCGACATGAGATCCGCTTCGGCCACCTTAAAATGAGCGATCCCGGCCGACCTCAGGCGAGCCGACAAAGACTCCGCTTCTTGCGCCGTGTCCATCTTGCGCAGCAAACGCGGTCGGTCGGCCAGGAGTGCAAGCCGTGCATCGTAAGCGTTCACTCCCGCCGCTTCGGCGAACAGCGCCACGCGTCCTTCGCCGCCGGGCGGCTGCGGAGCCAGGATGATGAGATGTCGATCGCGGCTCCGCGAGCCTTGGGAGGAAACGTGCTCCGGGGAGGGCTGGTCGCGCGCGAGCCCCTTCAATGACTCCGTGCAGTAAACACAATTCGGCGCGTTGTCGGCGTTGGGGCGGCCACAGGCCGGGCAGGCTATCGGCATGACGCGATTATCCGGCGCACTCAGAATGCGGACGATGACGTTCGGGTGGGACTCATCTTATCATTACCCGTCGCTTGAGGGGCTCTATCGGTCGTGGTACTATCCTCTTCAACCCCTACGGTTTAATTGAGCCGTGGCGGGACATTCCCTGAACGGCGGCCAGTCTTTCCGATAAACCGGCATGGAAAAAAAGCAGATCGGAAAATATACCATCGTCGGTAAGGTCGGCGCGGGCGCGATGGGCGAGGTCTTCAAAGCGCATGACCCCGTTCTCAACCGATACGTTGCCGTCAAGACGATCGTCTCCAGTCTCGACAAGCACGATGATCTCCGGCAGCGGTTCCAACGCGAAGCGCAATCCGCAGCACAGCTGAACCACCCGAACATCGTTTCCGTTTACGATTTCGGTGAAGACGAGGGCCAGATATTCATGGCCATGGAGCTTCTCGAAGGCTCCGATTTGCGGGAGGTCATTCGCGCCAGAAGACTCTTGACCCTGGAAGAGAAGCTCCGCCTGATGGAGCAGGTTTGTGACGGACTCGGCTTCGCTCATGCCAAGGGGATCGTGCATCGCGATCTGAAACCGGGAAACATCCACGTGCTGCCCAGCAATCAAGTCAAGCTGATGGACTTCGGGCTCGCGCGGTTGGCCTCTTCGGACATGACCAAGAGCGGCCTGATCCTGGGCACGCCGAACTACATGTCCCCCGAGCAAGTCCAAGGGAAGCGGGTCGACGCACGCTCGGACGTCTTTTCGCTTGGAGCCGTCTTCTACGAGTTGCTGAGCTATCAGAAGCCATTCGCCGCCGAGTCGATCCACGCCACGATGTTCAAGGTCGTTCAATGCGAGCGCGACCCTCTGACGAAGTGGGTTCCCGACCTTCCCCAACCGGTCGTGGATCTCGTCGACAAAGCGCTCCAGAAAGAGCCGACCAACCGTTTCCAAAGTGCCAACGAAGTTCGCGAGGCCTTGCGGGTGCTGCGCCAAGAGATCGGTAGCGCCACCGGTTCCGTGCTGAGCAGCTGGGGCTCAGACCACCAGGAGACGGTCGTCGCGACGTCGGATTCGGCCCCTTCGTCGCCGTCAGGCGCCCGCAGTGGCTCGTCCGGTCGCCAGGTGCGCACGCTCCGTCGATCTCAAGTCACCGCGGCGCGTGCTGGGGGAACGGTCCGGTGGGTGGGAATCGGGCTCGCGGTCGCCGCGCTCGCAGCGGGCGGCTATTGGCTCATCGGCGGCAATTCGGAGGACAATCAGGGCGCGTCTAGTGCCGAGGTCGACGCTCTTTCCCAGGCGTTGGTTCAAAGCCAGCTGGAGCTGGCGGCCACCAACCTGGAGGGGAAGCAGTACAGGGC
>JBOGJF010000763.1:0-8333 GCA_050747785.1 Vicinamibacteria bacterium | reverse complement strand
GCCAGTCGGTGCAATCGATTTGGAGCGGGTTCGGGGCTCCCCGGGAGGGAGGACGACGAGACCATCACGGAGTGGACATCTTCGCCCCTCGCCATACCCCGGTGCGCGCTCCTTCCCGTTCGTGGGTGCGCCGCGTGAACGAGCGCACTCTGGGTGGACGCGTGGTGTGGCTTCGCGACGAGGAGCGATCTCTGAATCTCTATTTCGCCCACCTTCAGACTCAAGACGTCGTCGAAGGCGCCTGGGTGAACGCGGGAGACGTGATCGGCACCGTCGGTAACTCAGGAAACGCTCGCACCACGCCGCCGCACCTCCATTTCGGCGTCTATCTGCGAGGAGAAGGCCCCATCGATCCCTTCCCGTTCATTCACGAAGCGGAGGGCGAGCCGCGTCGCGCCGCGGTCGATCTCGACCTCTTGGGAGGCTGGGCGCGGGCCCGCAACGATCACATCGCGTTACATCTCGCACCAGACATTGACGGCGAAGTCGTCACGACGTTCGAGCGCCACGTTCCTCTGAGGGTATTGGGGGGAACCGGCAACCTTTTTCGGGTGGGAGCACCGGGTGGCACGATCGGTTTCGCCGAAGGTCGTTTCCTGGAGTCAGCCGCCGAACCGATTCGACTCGATGAGATCACCGAGGAACGCAACGTCTTGGCCGACGCCACTCCCCAGGCGCCGGTTCGCGAGCGCATCTCCCCGGGAGAAGCCGTTCCCGTCCTCGGTCGCTTCGGCGCGTACCTGTTCGTTCAGACCCGAGACGGGGGACGAGGATGGTTGCCGATGGAATAGGGCTCCTCGATCCGGATGATAAAATAGCGATGTGCGTCCGGAAACTCATCCCTGCCACGGCAGTATGGCGCGCGCCGACCGGCTGAGCTCGTGCTGCCAGGTGCTTGAGTAGACGTAGCTCACCATGATGCCGCACGAGTCCATCAATCCCCTCTCCGTCCGGTTGGCCGCGAAGTGAACATTCTTGGCGTGCAGACGGGCGCCGTTTCCGAGGTGGAAAGAGGCAACGGGATTGATGGGTCTTCCCGACGCGCTCCGCTCCTCAGTCAAATAGAAGTAGGCGATCTGTGTCAGTGGTCTGCGCACCTCATCGAGAACAACACGATCTCCGATCCAGTTGGGCGATGACAAGATCTCGAGGAGTGCGTGCCCGAAATCAGACTCGCCTTTCGTCCTGCCGAGAATAAGACGTCTTGCGCTCTGGGAGAAGTAATTCGCGACATCCTGCCGCTTGAGCCGAAAGGGCTCATCCTCCCCCCGAAGAATCGGTCGCAAGTAGCGCCCCCAGAAGCCGGTGATCGGACTCAACGTGGCGAAGGTGCGAATCCCCGGCCGGTCGTTCTTGATGGCGTCGACGACTTGGAAGATGAGGAGCTTCCCCAACCCCAAGCCGACCAATCCGTTCTGGGCATTGTTGATCGAGTAGAAGATCGCCGTGTCGGGATCCTGCTCGCGGTTTTTTCCAGGCTTATCGAGGATCTCATGGATGGAGTGCGGGATCTGTCGCGTGAGTGCCGCCTCGATGAAAACGATCGGCTCCTCGGGCATGGCACGATGATAGAGGGCAAACGAGCGCCGATCCTCCCCGAGGCGATCTCCCATCTCCTCGAGCCTCGCCATCGGATGCACCATGTCGTGGTCCTTGAGGAATTGGATCTGCCGGTAGGAGGAATCCTCCGTGATCTCTTGAAGAAAGAGGAAGCCGTGTTGGAACCACGACGTGAAGAGGTGCGCGATCTCCTCGTCGATGGGCGCGAGATCGAGTCCCGACTGACGCCCCGCCGCCAAGACGTCGGCTCTCAAGTCGAGAAGGAGCTTCAATCCCCCGGAAATATTGAGGAAGCGCCGGAACGCGCGCATGCGGGGCGACTCGAGACTCCGACGGAGATCGGTCAGGAGCGAGGTCCAGGCCACCGGATCGCCGCTAGGAGCCTCGAGGACGGTCCGGAGTCGCGGTTCTGCAGCTTCCCGAGACACCTCCATCCGCACCAGGAGCAATAAGAAGAGCCGCTCGCGCGCCTCGCGCGACGCCGCACGGTAGGCCGCCTGAAATCCTTCTAGAGCGTCTAGCGGGGGATCCTCACTCGCCTGAATCTTATCGAGCAGACGAACGAGCTCCTCCGCTTCCCGACCGCGGGGTAACGGAAGCGAGTTGCCCAGAAGTGTCTCCTTGCGGGAATGAACTAGCCCTCAATTGAGGGTAACATACAGCCGCGTTCCCATCGATTCTCGGTGACGATGATGGGGATTGCTGCAAGTGGGTTCCATATCTTCGAGAGGCGATGGATAGGCCCATGAAGCCCGGTTACGTCTTGAGGATCTTGGCCTTTGTCGTCGGGTACTTCGCGGCCGCCCGGCTCGGTCTATTGGCGACTCTGGGCCCCGCTCAAGTTTCGCCGATGTGGCTGCCAACGGGTGTCGGCGTCGCGGCCATCCTCATCGGCGGCTACCGTTTTTGGCCGGTCATCGCTCTCACGGCGGTCACCGAGCAGCTGACGCGCCAACCCTTGGGGTTGGCGCTCGGACTCGACAAGGCACTCGAGGCACTGGTGGCTGCCTACCTCCTTCGCCGTCTGGCCGACTTTTCCAACTCCCTCGACCGGGTCCGAGATGTCGTCGCCCTACTGGGGATTGGCGCGATGCTCAGCACGACGGTCGGGGCCACCATCGGCGTGGGCAGCCTCTGCCTCGACAACGTGGTCCCGTGGGGCGACTTCTTTTCGCAATGGTGCGTTTGGTGGCTCGGGGACGCCATGGGCATCCTGGTCGCCACCCCACCTCTGCTGATCTGGTCGTCTCGCCCAAGGATTGAGCTGCACGGGCGAACGATCGTCGAGCTGGTCGCCCTGACGGTATCGCTCCTGGCCGCCTGCCAGATCGCCTTTGGAGGGCTCTTCGCGATCCCCGCCTGGAACGTGCCCTTGACCTTCCTGCCCTTCCCGGTGGTCATTTGGGCCGCGGTCCGATTCGGCCAGCATGGCGCGGTGACGGCTTCCTTTGCCTGCTCTCTCTTCGCAGTTGCCGGCACGGTGAGCGGTAACGGTCCTTTTGCGCGCGTCTCCGCCATCGAAAGCATGATCTTGTTACAAGCGTTCGTGGCCGTCATCGTGATCACGGCCCTCGTTCTCGGTGCGGCCACGTCGGAGAGGGCACGCGTCGAGCGAGAGCTCCGTCGGAGTCAACGGAGATACAACTTGGCCACTACCGCCGGCGAGGTGGGCGTGTGGGATTGGAACCTCGAGACCAACGAGATGTACGTCGACCCCGTGCTGAAGGTCATCCTTGGGTACGAGGATCACGAGATCGCAAATCGCATCGAGGACTGGGGCAAGCTCGTCCATCCCGAGGACGCGGCGCGGGTGATGGAACAAGCCAACCGATATCTCGTGGGGGCGGCACCCGTCTACCATGTCGAGCACCGCATGCTTCACAGGGACGGAAGCATTCGCTGGTTTCTGGCCCGCGGGACGGCGGTGCGGGACGCTGACGGTCGTCCCATCCGTCTAACCGGCACCGACACCGACATCACCGAGCACAAGATGGCCTTGGCCGCCCTGCAGGTTCGAGAATCGGCGTTGCGAGAAAGCCACGCGAAGATCCGCGACCTCGCCGGGCAGCTCATTGTGGCGCAAGAAGAAGAGCGTCGGCGGCTCTCCCGAGAGCTCCATGACGGCCTCAACCAACAGTTGGCCGCCCTCACGTTCGAGATCGGCTTCCTCCGATCGCGTCTTCCCAAGCATGATGCCGAGATCAAGGAGCGCCTACGCGACCTGCAGACGTTGACGACCCAGATCATCAACGATGCCAGACTCATGTCGCGCCAACTGCACCCCGCGTCGTTGGAGCACCTTGGGTTGGTGACCTCGCTGCGATCACTGTGTGCGGAGATCGAAAAACAGGAGGGCATTCGAGTCAGGCTCTCTCTCATCAACGTGCCCGACCCTATTCCTCCCGACGCGGCTTTGTGTCTGTATCGAGTGGCACAAGAGGGCCTTCGCAACGCGGCCAAACATTCGGGCGCTCGAGAGGTGCGGGTGACGCTCACCGGGGCGAATCGAACCATCGAGCTCTACATCGCCGACACCGGCTCAGGCTTCGACAGCGCTCAAATCAAGGAACGTGGTGGACTCGGCTTGGTGAGCATGGAAGAACGCGTGCGTCTCCTGGGAGGGAGCTTTCGCATTACGAGTCAACAGCGCCTCGGCACGCGCATCGCGGCGTGGGTGCCCCTGAGCAGGCAGCCCGTGGAGACCCTACCGGATCCACTGCAGCAAGAACGCGCTTGACGCTGCTGCCGCAGCACTCTCGAGACCTGGATCCGCGACCGCTAGCGGCCGGCGACTTTGGGCGCGAAGTAGTAGTTGTGCTCGTCGTATTGGAAATATCGTTCGAGCCACTCGTAGTTGTGGGACGCGAAGTACTTCAAGAGCCCCTCGCGGTTCGCGGGCTTGGCTTCGATGCAGGCCAGCTCTGGCCGGAAGCGCTCGATATCAAAGCCAGCCAGGGCGAGCAACTCGGCACCCTCGATGTCCATCGATAGGAAGTCGATTTTCTGAACCCCGTTCTGCTCGAGTAGGCGGGTAAGAGTGATCGTCGGCACCTGGATCTCTTCGAAGGTGAGATCATCCCCACCGGGGCCTTTCAGCGGCTTTTGAATGGAAGATATTCCTGGAAGCTCCGAGCGGTAGAACGGCTCAACGGTATCCTCGTGATCGGTGACCAGGTAGTTGAAGAACTTGCTCTTGGGGCGTCTTCGCTTCCAGCGCGGCTCATATTCCGGCAAGGCGTCGACGGCAATGCCAGACCAACCCAGGTGCTTCTCGAGATACGCCGTGTTGTTGTAGACGATGGGTGTGAAGCACCCGACATCCAGGAAGAACCCATCCCTACGATCTTGGAAGAAGTCCCTTGTGATCAGCTCCTCGTTGTGCTGCGAATAGAGGGCCTTCCCATTCAGATCGATTCCGACCCAGGCGACTGGGGATTGCTGAGTCGCGGGAGGCTCCTCTGCCGTCGAAGGTGGTTCGGGAGGTGGATCCTGCCGGCAGGATGGCAGCAATGCGACCGCGAAGGCAAGCGTGCCTCCGAGAACGATTGAGCTCGACGGCTGGAGACGCGGCATGCAACCTCCTACGCCGCCGAAGTCTAACACAAGCAGGAGGGTTTCCAGAGTCAACCTGGCTGTACCGCGAGCCTCAGATCAGTGAAAGTCCCGGCTTCTCCCGTGACGTGGCTGTACGTTAAGTCGCGGTGTCCAGAGCTCGTCGGCAATGAGGTGTACGACGCCGTCCCTGGCCTCGAGCTTGCCGGTAACGCCGAGGAAGGACGCGGTCTTGGCGAGGATCGCATAGCGATCGAAGACGCGCGTCCATATCACGAGATTGACGAAGCCGGTCTCGTCTTCCAGCGTCATGAACGTGACGCCCGAGGCGGTTCCCGGTCGCTGGCGGCAGATCACGAGCCCCGCGTAACGGACGCGCTGGCCATGGTGCATTTTTGCCACCGTCTCGGCATCCGGCAGGCCTTGTGCGCGCAAAGCATCCCGCAACGGTCCCAGGGGGTGGCCGCGCGTGCTGTGGGAAGACGCGTGATAATCCCAGGCGATGGTCTCGAAGGCGTCGAGCCCCGGAAACTCGGGTGTTTCCTCCGCACTTTCGAGAGGCAACGGCGGCAACGTCTCCCGTACCAGACCCCGCACGTTCCATAGCGCGGCCCTTCTCGCCGCTCCGAATCCATCGAACGCCCCCGCTTCGGCCAGAGTCTGAAGAGATCCTTCATCCAATCGAGCGCGGCGTACGAAATCCTCCAATGAAATGAATTGACCCTCGTTGCGGGCGGACTCGATCGTCTTCCCATCATCCTCACCCAGACCTTTGACGTAACGAAGCCCCATACGGACCGCGAAACTGAGCGCCCCGTTCTCCTGTGGCACCGGTTCCAAGGTGCAATCCCAGTGACTCAGACGGGCGGACACCGGACGAACCTCGACGCCGCGTCGCTTGGCGTCGTCGATGATGGTAGCGGGAGAGTAAAAACCCATCGGCTGCGCGTTCAAAAGAGCGCAGCAGAACTCAGCCGGGTAGTGCCTCAAGAGATAGGCCGCTGCGTAAGCCACCAGGGCGAAGCTCGCGGCATGGCTCTCCGGGAAACCGTACTCGCCGAAACCCCGGATTTGCTGGAAGACTCTCTCCGCGAACTCAGGCTTGATCCCCTTTGCCAGCATCCGGGAAATCAATCGTTCGCGATGCTTTTCGATACGCCCGGTGCGGCGCCAAGCGGCCATGTCGCGCCGGAGCTGATCGGCCTCGCCGGGAGTGTAGTCCGCCGCCACCACCGCCAAACGCATCACTTGCTCTTGAAAGAGCGGTACACCTAGCGTCTTCTCGAGCACGGGCTTCAACGACGGGTGTGGATATTCCACCGTCTCTTCCCCGTTCCGGCGGCGAAGGTAAGGATGCACCATGCCTCCGGTAATCGGTCCCGGCCGCACGATGCTCACTTCGATGACCAGATCGTAATAATGGCGCGGCCTCAGGCGCGGGAGCATCGCCATCTGGGCTCGGCTCTCGATCTGGAAGACGCCTACCGTCTCGGAGCGGCAGATCATGTCGAAGGTTGCGGGATCGCCCTGCGGGATCGTGGCCATGGAAAGATTTTTGCCCCGGTGACGCTCCAGTAAACGGAAGCAGAGATCGAGCTGCGTCAGCGCGCCGAGCCCTAGCAGATCGACTTTGAAGAGACCCAGTGCCTCGATGTCGTCCTTATCCCACTGGATCACCGTGCGCTCGGCCATGGTGGCATTCTCGATGGGAACGATGTCGTGGACGGGCTCGTGACCGAGGAGAAACCCGCCTGGATGGATCGAGAGGTGCCGCGGAAAGTCCTGGATTTCGTAGGACAGCCGCAATAAGTGTTGGTTCACCGGAATCTCCGGATCCAGTCCGGCGTGGCGAAGCGCCTGTGCTGTGACGCCGTCGTAATGAGAAAGAATCTTGGCCAACCGATCGAGAGCGGTTTCCGGTAACCCCAGCGCCTTGCCGACGTCGCGCACCGCCGAGCGCGCGCGATAGCGAATGAGGTTGGCCACCATCGCTGCCTTGTCGCGCCCATACTTTTGGTAGACGAACTGGATGACCTCTTCACGCCGCTGGTGCATGATGTCGAGATCGATGTCCGGCGGCTCGTTGCGATCCTTCGACAAGAAGCGCTCGAAGAGGAGCCCCATCCGCACCGGATCCACCGCGGTGATACCCAAGCAGTAGCAGACCGCCGAGTTCGCCGCCGAGCCGCGGCCCTGACACAAGATTTCCTTCGATCGGCAGAACTGCACGATCTCGTACATGGTGAGAAAGTACCCGCAGTAGTCGAGCTCCTCGATGAGCGCGAGCTCCTTTTCGATTTGCCGGACGACTTCGAGAGGAGCATCGCCTCCATAACGGCCGCGCGCGCCTTCCATGGTTAATTGATGAAGCCACTGGGCCGAGGTCCTGCCGTCAGGGAGTTTCTCGGCAGGATAGCGGTAGCGAAGCTCGTCGAGAGAAAAGTCACAACGCTCGGCGATCTCCTCGGTTCTCGTCACCGCAGAGGGATCGTCGGCGAAGAGCTGCTCGAAGGAAAAGGGCGTCCTCAATCCGTGCTCGGCATTCGGTTTTGTCTTGCGCCCCGAGGTTCGCATCGTCACGCCGTGACGTATGCAGGTCAAAACGTCTTGCAAATCGCGCCTCTCCGGCGTGTGATACAGCACCTCCATGGCAGCGACGACGGGTAAGCGATAACGAGCAGCTCGTTCGCGCAACCGCGCCTCCTCTTGTACTTCGGTGTCACGGCGATGACGTGCCGCCATCGCATAAATCCGATCGCCGAAGGCTTCACGCAGCCGCATGGCAACTTGTCCCGGATCCCCCTCGCCGACCAGAAGGCTTCGATCGCCGCCCCAGAGGGCGATGAGGCCGCGTTGATGCTCGCAGATCTCGTTCCAGCTTACCGAGGATTCTCCTTTGTCGGAGCGGAGACGGCCGGTGGTGAGGAGTCGGCAGAGATTCGCGTAACCGCGGCGGTCGTGGGCCAGCAGCACGATGACCGATTCGTCCTCGACCGTCACCTGAGCGCCAATGAGGAGGCGAACGCCTATTTCCTTCGCCTTCACGTGGGCACGGACCGCGCCATAGACGCCGTCCCGATCCGTGACCGCGAGGGAGCGCAAACCGAGCCGCTGCGCCTCTTCGACGAGCTCCTCGGGATGGCTGGCCCCTTCCAAGAAGGAGCCATTGGTCTTACACCAGAGAGGCACGTAGCTCATGTGAGATTCGACGATGGCCGCCT